>JARYLX010000177.1 GCA_029907415.1 Melioribacter sp. | reverse complement strand
TTACATTGAATCGCAGAGTTTTAATTTGTTTTCTAAACTTTAGGCTCTATACAAAAGCAATTTTTTGTTTTTCATCAGATATTGTTTGTAGAAATGAGTGGAAGCATTCTATTTTGATGAATAAATAAACTAAATAATTAACAGGAGTAAAAAAATGACTGACCAACAATGGGAAAAATTAAAAAAAGTAATTAACGGAGAAGTTTTGCAACCATTGCCTATGGCATTTATTATTGATAGTCCATGGCTTCCGAATTGGTTTGGTATCAAAATAATCGAATATTTTTCGAGTGAAGAGCTCTGGTTCAAAGCAAATTTAAAAGCAATTAATAATTTCCCCGATGTAATTTTTTTACCAGGGTTCTGGTCCGAATTTGGTATGTGTACAGAACCATCTGCATTTGGTGTAAAATGTACTTTCCCGCCTGATGAATTCCCATTTGCTCACAAAATCATTCGTTCAGTTGATGATATTGATTCACTCGAACAGCCAAATCCTAAAACTGATGGATTATTGCCTTTTATGCTGAATCGATTGAAGATTATGCTGCCAAGAATTGAAGATGCTGGACACAAAATTCGTTTTGCTGTTGCACGCGGCCCTCTTAATATTGCAAGTTATTTAATGGGTTCAACTGAATTTCTTACAACAATGATGATGCAGCCAGATAAAACACATTTATTACTCAGAAAAATAACTGATTATTTAAAGGATTGGCTCCAGCTTCAAATGGAAACTTTTCTCTCTATTGATGGAATTTTCCTTCTTGATGATATAATTGGTTTTATGGGTGAAAATGAGTTCAAAGAATTTGGTCTTCCTTATTTCAAAGAATTATTTAATGAAAATGTTTCGGTTAAATTTTTACACAATGATGCCCCATGCAGAATTTCTGCACCGTATCTTCCAGAAATGGGTGTAAATCTTTTCAATATGGGTTTTGATGTTTCATTAAACGAATTAAAAGAACTTACTCAAAATAAAGTTACACTTGTTGGCAACATTCCTCCAAGAGATGTTTTAGCAAATGGTTCTCAAGAAGATGTAAGCAATGCAGTAGTTAATTTAATTAATTCATTAAAAGACAAGTCAAGAATAATTTTATCTTGTGGTGGTGGTATGCCTCCAGGAGTTACTACTGATAATATACTTACGTTTATTGAGACAGTTAAGAATATAAAATAATTAGAAAATGTTCCGGGAAAATTTCCATGAAAACTTCTTATTATAATCTACAAAAAATATTTTTTGCATCGACTTTATTTCTGATAATGGTTCATATATGCTTATTTGCGCAAACAAAAAAAGATATTGTTTATGGCAATCTAATCCTGTTTAATGATAATGGTCTCTGGTGCTGGTTTCAGGATGAAAGATGTATTGTGGACACAATAAATAGTAAATTAATTCTTGGCAGTGTTGCAAATCTAAATGGATTTGACGGTTCATCAAGAAGCGGTCTAATCGAAGCTGTAATTTTTGATATTAAAACTCGTTTATTAAATCGTTATGAACTTGGTAAATTAAGCAACGACGACCATAATGCTCCTGCATTTTTAATTCGTCCCGATGGTAAGTATATCGCAATGTTTTCTGACCATTATGATAAATACAAAAATCGTTACAGAATTTTTGATGGTATATCATGGTCACCTCAATTAGCTTATGATTGGACTAAAAGACCTGGCGGAACAGATTATACAATTGCATATAACAATCTTTATTATCTTTCTGCAGAAAAAAGAATGTATAATTTTTCAAGAGCAAATCATCGCAGTCCTAATTTTATTGTTTCTGATGATCAAGGAGATACATGGACTTTTGGCGGTCAATTAACTACTAATTCGAGTAATTCTTACAACAAAGGATATTATAAATATTGGAGCAATGGAATTGATAGAATTGATTTTATTTTTACAGAACAACATCCAAGGGATACTCTTACAAGTATTTATCATGGATATATAAAAAATGGGAAAGCCTTCAAGTCTGATGGAACTCAAGTAGATGATGATATTTACGATACTACTTTTATTCCAGCATACTGGCATTTTACAAAAGTATTTAGTAACGGGACCAAAATTGGGAATAATACTTTTTATCGCTGCTGGCAATCGGATTTGATGAGGTATGATGATGGCACAATTGCAGCAATTATAACTGCAAGAATGAACCAAAGTGAAAGTTTTGGTTATCCAGATAATAATGTTAATCCAGAACATGCTTTTATCTATTGTCGTTATGATGGGCAGAAGTGGTCTTATACTTTTTTAACAAAAGCTGGTTTGAAATTTTATGCATCCGAAGCTGATTATGTTGGATTAGGTGCTTTATCTCCAAACGACCCTAATACAATTTATATTTCTACACCTTATGATCCCCGCGATACTACAGTAAAATTAAATGTTCGTGAAATTTTTAAAGGTGTGACTATTGACAATGGAACTACATGGTCATGGGAACCAATTACACAAAATTCGACCCGTGATAATATTCGTCCAATCGTTCCTTCCTGGAACAAAGATAACGTTGCATTGCTGTGGTGTCGTGGTACATATACTTCAGCTCAAAGTTATGATGCCGCTGTAGTTGGGATAATTGAAAGAAAAAATGAAAAAATTTCTAAAAAGAATTATATAGATGCATCGATCGTAAATACATTTTTAGAAGATGGTTCTCCTATTGTGATAACTGGTCCAGATTCAAATTCAGGAGCTGCAGATAATAAATGGCATCTTAGAACAGGTTATGGAAATAATAATACAATTTTTACTTCCTCAGAAATAAGAGGTGAAAATGCTCCAGTCATTAAAACAAAAATTACAGTTCCTGAAAATGGAACTTATGATATCTGGGTGAACTTCTGGGCTAATCCTTCTGCTGATTGGAGAATTAAATCTGGATTATCATTAGATAATATGCAGACTTATCGACACATAGCTTGTCAATCTGTTGACGAAAATGATTATGAGGTGCCTTTAACTGCCAATCAATCAAATTATTTTCTCTATCAAGCTTATGTTGGAAGAATTGTAATTAATGATGACCTTTCTTTTTATATCTACATTGATGATAACGCAATTAGAACCGGGACAACAAATACATTAACTGGTGATTTAACTCGCACATGGTATGATGGAATAAGCTATGCAAAGGTCGACACAAATGGAACAGTTGATGTTGAAGAAAATAATTTTATTCCAAAAGAATTTGTATTATATCAGAATTATCCTAATCCATTTAATCCATCAACAAAAATTACTTATGAATTATCGAAAGCAAGTTTTGTAACATTAAAAGTCTATGATGTACTTGGCCGAGAAGTAGTAACTCTAATAAATCAACATCAAAATCCTGGGAGACATGAAGCCATTTTTAATGCAAGTCATTTATCAAGCGGTGTTTATTTTTATACATTGAATGCTGATAATAACTTCATTGCAACTAAAAAAATGATTTTAATTCGTTAAGTTAAACTATCAATTTTCAGGAGAGGATAATTATTATGAGATCAATAAAATTATTTTTGATGGTATTATTTTTATTCATCAATCAGTTATTCAGTCAAAGCATCAATACGAAAGGTATTATTGTAGAAAAGATTGCAGATGGATTTCAATTTGTAGAAGGACCCGTTTGGAAAGATGGTGCATTATATTTCAGTGATATTCCGGCAAATACAATTTATCGATGGAAACCTGATTCGGGTATTTCAGTTTTTTTAAAACCTTCAGGAAATTCTAATGGATTGGCTTTAGATAAAAATGGAAATCTTTTATTAGCTCAACATGGATTGCGGCAGGTTGCAAGATTAGAAAAAAATGGAACATTAACACCACTTGCAACTCATTACGACGGGAAAAGATTAAACAGCCCAAATGATATTGCTGTTAAATCTGATGGCTCAATATTCTTTACCGACCCTCCTTATGGAATTAATTCAAGCCAGGAAGAACTTCGCTTTTATGGAATCTATAGAATTAGTGTGTCGGGTAATTTGCAATTACTGGATAAGTCTCTATTTAGACCTAATGGAATTGCATTTTCACCTGATGAAAAAAAATTATATGTAAGTGATTCAGAAGCGCGCATCATTTATGTATGGGATGTAATTTCTGATTCAACAATAGCGAATAAAAAAAGATTTGCCAGCATGGCTCCTCAAGGTTATGCAGATGGTATGAAAGTAGATAAATATGGATTTATATTTGAAGCCGGACCAATTGGTATATGGGTTTTTAGTCCTGAGGGAACTGTAGTTGATACAATTCCTATTCCTGGTCAAACAACAAACTGCTGCTTCGGTGAAGATGGAAGAACTTTGTTTGTAACTTCTGGCAATGCAGTTTATCGTGTAAAAAATATTTATACAGATATTCAAGAAGAAGAAAAATTAGATTCAAAATCTTTCCAGCTTAATTATAATTATCCTAATCCTTTCAATAATGAAACAATAATTTCATACTCAATAAAAGAACCAGCTTTTGTAAAATTAATTTTATTTGATGAATTAGGACGAAAAGTTCAAACACTCATAAATGAATATCAAAGTGCTAATACTTATCGTGTTTCTTTTAATGCTGAAAATCTATCCAGCGGAGTTTATTTTTATCAACTTTCAGCGAACAATAAATATTCTGAAACTAAGAAAATGATTTTGATTAGATAATTATATGATTAAACATACAATAATATTGTTGTTTCTTTTAGTCACATTAACAGAAACAAAAAGTCAATCTGATAAAATTGATAGATATGCTCTCGTGCATCGGCATATCCCAGTAATTACGAAAGCAGATTCACTTTCTCCATTTTCAGTTGGAAACGGCAAGTTTACCTTTACAGTTGATTTTACAGGCTTACAAACATTTTCTGATTATTATGAAAATGGAATCCCTCTGTGCACTCAATCCGAGTGGGGCTGGCATTCTTTCCCAAATGAATTTAATTACAAGTTGGAAGATACATTCGAATATTATGAGACTTATGGCAGAAAAGTTCCTTATGCATCAAAACAAAATTCATCTGCAGGAGAATGGTTAAGAGCTAATCCGCATAGGATTAATTTAGGGAGAATTGGACTTCGAATTTTAAATTTGGATTCAACAGAAATAAAATTATCAGATGTAAAAAATATTCATCAAGAAGAAAACATATGGGAAGGAATAATTAAAAGTTCTTTTGATGTTAATGATAAAAATGTCTTTATTGAAACAGCGTGTCATCCTCAAATAGACCAGATTGCAGTTCGTATTAAATCCAATTTATTGAATGAGAAAAGAATTGCTGTAAAATTTATGTTCCCATATGGTTCTGGAGCATGGGGTAAAAATGCTTCTGATTGGGAAAGTCCTAATAAGCATTTTTCAGAAATTATTCTGATGAACAAAAATTATGTATTGTTAAAAAGAACAATTGATACAACTAAATATTATGTTGCAATTCAATGGAATAAAAATGCTGTATTTGAACAAAAATCCAAACATCATTTTTTGCTTTCAATAAAAGATGAAAATGAATTTGAATTTTCTGTGAAATTTTCTTCGGACAGTATTAAAGGAAAATTGCTTAATCCTGATGAAGTATTTGAATTATCAAGAAATCACTGGAAGAATTTCTGGATGACTGGAGGTACAATAGATTTTTCAAAATGCAGTGACCCTCGTGCTTTTGAATTAGAGCGAAGAATTGTTTTATCAAGATATTTAACTGCAATCCAATGCGGAGGAGATTATCCGCCACAAGAAACTGGACTGACTTTTAACAGCTGGTATGGAAAATTTCATCTTGAAATGAGCTGGTGGCATTTGGTTCATTTTGTGTTGTGGGGACACCCAGAATTTTTAGAGAAAAAATTAAACTGGTATGAAAAAATTTTACCGAGTGCAAAACAAAATGCAGAACTACAAGGTTATAAAGGTGCACGATGGCCTAAAATGGTTTCAATTGATGGAAGAGAAAATCCTTCTAAGGTTGGTGTGTTTTTAATCTGGCAGCAGCCTCATCCAATTTATTTTGCTGAACTTTTATATCAGTATCATCAAGATGATTCAATTCTTTATAAATATAAAAATATTGTTTTTGAAACTGCAGAATTTCTTTCTTCATATGCAATATGGGATGAAAAAAATAAAAGATATGTTTTAGGTCCTCCTTTAATTCCAGCTCAAGAAATTTATAAACCAGAAGTGACAATTAATCCAACTTTTGAGTTATCGTATTGGTCCTTTGGATTAAAGACAGCACAAAAATGGAGAGAACGATTAGGACTTGGCAAAAATGAAAATTGGGAACATATAATTGAGAATCTGTCAAAGCTGCCGGTAAAAAATAGTTTGTATCAAAATGCAGAAAACGCAATGAATACTTTTGAAGATGAATATCACAGAAATGATCATCCAACATTATTAGCTGCTTTTGGAATGATACCAAATGACAATATTGATAAAGATATAATGCGCAACACGCTAAAAAAAGTTTTAGAATACTGG
>JARYLX010000176.1 GCA_029907415.1 Melioribacter sp. | reverse complement strand
CCTGGTTCTTCAAAAAATTTGGAGATAATTAAAGATGGATACACTGCTTGATGCTCTTCAAGAAGGAAGACTGATTGAACTTCCGGATAATGATAAAAATCATGCATTGCAATTTTTATCCCACATTCTGGAAGCAATTCCATCCGTTCCAAATAATACGGATGTTGCAGGATTAGTATTAAAAAGAGAAGAAAGTTTTAACACAGCTTTGGGAAAAGGATTTGCAGTTCCTCATGCACGTGTTCCTTTTGAAGGTGATTTGTTATGTGCTGTCGGTTGGAGTCCTAATGGTATAAACTACGGAGCTTCGGATAATAACCCAGTTCATATCGTGATTATGTACCTTGTTCCGAGTAATCAAAGAAATCAATATTTAAAAGAGGTTTCCAACATTGCTAAAGCTTTAATGGAATTGCACGACGAGAATAAGTTAAAATCATTCAATGACTTAAATTCAGTCAGAAATTATTTACTCGATATGATTAGCACTGCAAAAGACTTTGTGGGACCTGAGGCACGTGCAAGGATGATTCAACTGGAAGTTAGAGAAAGTTTACAAAAACTTCCACCACAAATTTTATCGGACTTAATTATTGAACCTATTACAATAATAAAAGATACAAATGGAAAAATTATTTTATTGACTCAAAACAAAGAATTATTTGACTCTGTTGAAAAATCTTTGAGTAGTCTCGATAAACTTTCAATTAATGGTAACACAGAAATTTCGGGCTGGAGAATTATTAAAAGATATTCTACAGAATTTATATCAAATAGAGCTCTAATTGATTGTATTGCTATAAAAATATTAAGCAAATAATAAGTATTAAAATAGTGTAATTAAGATTACATCATTACACTTGCCAGATTTCATAAGAAAAACTGCAAGATTATTCAATAGGCATTCTTCCAGAACAGGATTTGAAAGATTATCAACCTTATTGCAATAAGTATAATATAATGAAATTTATTCCCATAAATCTGATTTGAATTTTTTTGCATTCAAGTATGGATCCCCGTTAAATATTGCCGAAATAATTGCAATTGCATCAACTTTATAATCCAGTAATAATTGATAGTTTTCAGAATTAATTCCTCCAATTGCAACTACTGGAATTTTTAATCTCTTCTTGGCTGATTTGAAAAAATCTAATGAACTGATACACATTTCACTTGGTTTTGTAGGTGAATTAAAAACAGCTCCAAAAGCAACATAAGTTGCACCTAACTTTTCAAATGTAATTGCTCTTTCTAAATTGTTATAACATGAAATTCCAATAATCTTTTTCTTGAGAAGACTTTTGATTTTATTAAAACTCTCTATTTCATTTGCCCCCAAATCTTCTTTTCCTAAATGAACTCCATCAGCATCACTTTCAAGTGCAACATATGGGTCATCATTAATTATTAATGGAATGTTATATTTCTTAGTAATCTCTTTTAATCTTTTTGCTCGTTCGATTCTCTTTTCAAAAGGAAAATATTTATCCCTTAGCTGAATAATATTTACACCCCCTAAGATTGCTTTTTCTACCATTGTTTCCAAGCTAATGTCAGGAATTAGATTCTCATCAGTGATTGCATAGATACCTCTTATTTTTGCCATAGCCACCCGTGATTTAATGGACCAAAACCTTTTCCAATTTGAATTTCATTTTGTAATGCATTCTGAATATAAGCTCTTGCATTTTTAATTGATGAGAATACATCGTAACCTTTTGCAATATATGCTGTAATAGCAGCAGAAAAAGTGCAACCTATGCCATGAGTATTTTTTGTTTGAATAAAAGGATTTTCTAAATATTCGATCTTATCTTTTGAGTAAATTAAATCAACAACTATATTATTAAAAGATAGATGCCCACCTTTAATTACAACGTATTTGGGCCCAAGTTTATAAATTTGTTCTGCCGCCAGTATCATATCATCTTTTGTAGAAATTTTAATACCAGAAAGAATTTCTGCTTCAAAAATATTGGGGGTAATTACCAATGCCACTAATAATATTTTTTGCTTAAAAACATTTAGTGAATTTTCCTTTAATAAGTCAGTTTCGTCTTTTGCTTTTAATACTGGGTCAACAATTAATTTATTAATATTAAATTCATGAATCGCAGAAGCTACATTTTCAATTATATCTGAATTAGAAAGCATACCTGTTTTTGCAGCATCAACACCAATATCTGAGATTATAGATTTAATTTGCTTATAAACTAAGAAACCGGGTAAATCATATACAGATTCGATTCCTTGTGTGTTTTGGACAGTAATGGAAGTGATAGCACTAGTGCCATAAACATTTAATGCCATAAAAGTTTTCAAATCTGCTTGAATGCCTGCACCAGCACTGCTATCACTTCCTGCAATTGTTAATACTTTTGAAATTGTTTTCACTTTTACTCTAATTAATTTTCATTTCAAAAGCTTTTGCTATTGCTTGCCAGAACGGGTCTACTCGTGGATGTTCTAATTGTTTAGTTTGATTGTTCTCAACAATCCATCTTCCCTTTTCTAAGGGAAGTATTTCACCAACTACAGCACAATGAATTCCTTTGTCACTTAATTCATTAATAAGTAAATCAACTTTATGCGGTCTTACAGTAATTACTAATGTCCCCTCACTAATTGAAATATAAGGGTCCATATTGAATAGTTCGCATACAGATTTAACTTCTGGTAAAACGGGAATTTTATCTTTATAAATAATAATCCCTTTATTACTTGCTTGAGCTACTTCATAAACACCACCGATTACACCGCATTCTGTTGCATCGTGCATTGAAGTAATTCCTTCTTCTCTAACTCCAATTTTAACTGCTGTCAGCGCATCATCAACTGTGCTCATTTTATAAAATAAATTTTCAGCCTTAAAAAATATTTCATCACCTAATTTTTCTTTAATGTAATTTTTAAATGTATTGGCAAAAATTCCTACAGCTTCGATTGCTGCTCCTTTAGTGATAATAACAGCATCACCAACTTGAGCCATATTTGGAGTTAGATATTTATCTTTAGGTCCAAGTGCAATAAAGGTAGCGCCACCAACCATTGGGTAATCTGTTCCAGTATATCTTGCAGTATGACCTGTAATTACAGCTGTTCCATATTTCTCACATTCGTGATGAATTACATTCCATACCTTTTCAAATTCATCTTCGGTAATGCTCATGGGTAAATTAAAATCAAAAACTGCATAAGCTGGTGGGAATCCACTTGTTGTAACATCACTTGCTAAAATATGCCATGCGAACCAAGCAGCCTTTTCCCAGCCATATTGTGGAACAATATAAATTGGGTCTGTAGTAATTGCCATTACTGTTTCGTTCGATACTTGAACAATACCAATATCAATTCCATGATGAGGAGGAACCAATACATCATTTCTTTTTGCACCAAGTTGAGGATAAATATAATGATTAAAAAATTCAGGACTAATTTTCCCAATAGCAGGAAATTCAGCTTTTTTCATATTTATACCTCTACTAATTTATTTTTACGAATTGTATTTTCAACCAAATTCATTGGGCAGAAAGGACCGCACATTGAGCATGCATCAGTTTTGCTTGCTCTTTTTTCAAAAATTTTCTTTGCTTCGTTGCCATATAAAGCTAATTCAAATTGCTTATCCCAATCTAATTTGTAACGAGCTTCGCTCATTTTTTTATTTCTTTCAAGAGCATCTTTATTTCCTCGAGCTATATCAGCAACATGAGCTGCAATTTTAAAAGCAATAACGCCATCTTTCACATCAGTTACTGTTGGAAGACCGACATGCTCTGCAGGGGTTATGTAGCATAACATATCAGCGCCATACCAGCCGGCAAGCGCCCCGCCAATTGCACCTGCAATGTGGTCAAATCCTGCTGCTACATCAGTAGGCAGCATTCCAAGAATATAAAAAGGAGCATTCTTAGTAAGCTTTTTCTGAATTTGCACATTTGTTTGTATTTCATTAAGAGGAATGTGACCTGGTCCTTCAACCATCGTTTGAACTCCAGCTTTGCGTGCTCTTTCTACCAATTCACCAATTATCATTAATTCTGCAATTTGTGCTCTATCTGTAGAATCATTCAAACTTCCGGGTCTTAATCCATCACCAAGAGACAATGTCATATCATATTCATGTGCAATCTCAAGAAGCCTATCATAATATTTATATAGAGGGTTTTCTTCTTTGTTTTTAAGCATCCATGCAGCTATTAAACCGCCACCTCGAGAAACAATTCCCGTAATTCTATTTTCGTTTTGGTATCTTCGTAATGTTTCAAAAGTAATTCCACAATGAACTGTGATATAATCAACTCCCTGTTTACCGTGATCTTCAATTACTTCGAATAAATCTTCATCGGTCATATCATAAATTGATGATCTTTTAGCAACTCTAAATTCAGCTTCATAAATGGGAACAGTGCCCAATGGGACTTCACAAATATTTAAAATTTGTTGACGGATAAATTGTAAATCGCCGCCAGTAGATAAATCCATTAAAGTATCTGTGCCATATTCAATTGCTATTTTCGCTTTTTCAATTTCTTCATCAATATTTATATAGTCATAAGATGTACCAATGTTGGTATTAATTTTTACAGAAAGTGATTCACCAATACCTGTAAATTTATTGAGATTATGATGATTTATATTGGCGGGAATTACCACTTTCCCTGAACTTACAAGTTCACGGATTTCTTCCGGATTTTTGTTTTCTTTTTCGGCAACATACAGCATAGCATCTGTTATTTTGCCTGCGCGTGCAAAATCTAATTGAGTCATTTGAGCCTCCATCATTTTAGTTATTTATTTAACACCGATGGAAGCAATGGGGCAGGATAATTTTGGCTTAAAGAAGGGAATTTTTATTCTTTACCTTCCCTACGCCGGTATTACCCGGATCAGGTTCAAAAGGCCGAAGTCGCATTCCAGACTTCCTCTCAGCCGGGTTGTCCCCAGCTTCCTCGGTAATACTTTTTTATTTTATGTCAATAAACTAATAGAATTTTTAATATCAACTTAGAATTTTATATGGACAAGATTTTGCAAATATTAAAAACTAATTAAAAAATATTAATAAGAATCATCATGATGTTCTTAATTTATCATTTGTTAGTGTAATAAAATTGTCTTTTTCTTCGACACTTAAAAATTTTTACATCGACAAGTTAGTTTTAAACATTCAATTTATCAAGAATGCTAAAAAATTTTACATCTTATTTACTTTGAATAAAATTTGTTGATTAAAATTCCCCTAAATTATTTCACAAAAAAATTTAAGAGTAAGACAAAATATTTCATATCATTTTTCAATTTCATAATGCTAAAATAATTATTGTATTAATTGAAGTTTCTATTTATGTTGTGTTCAGATTGTTCAATATTTTATGGAGGGTATATGAAGTTCAATAAATTTATTTTAATAATTCTTACATACAACATTATTTTTTTTAATATTCATGCACAGACAGGACTTGGCACTTTCAAGTATGATGATTTTAAAACACCTGAGTATTGTGGTTCAGCATGTCATACAGATTTTTATCAGCAATGGAAACAAGCAATGATGTCGCAGGCATATACTCATGAATGGGATGAAATAGAATATTTTAAGTTAGCTGTACCTCATGCCGAAAAAGATGAAAAGGTTGCAGAAGTAAAAGCAGGTTGTAATGGTTGTCATTCACCGCTTGCATATGTTGCAGGAGATGTTCCTCCGCCATTACCAAGTAAAAATTCAAGAGCAAATGAATCTGTATCCTGTGAAGTTTGTCATAGCATCGCTGGTTATGCTGGCGACACACCATATAATTTTAATTACATAATGAAACCTGGCAGAACCAAATTTGCTTCTCGTAAACCTGAAATTTTATCTCCTGCACATGAAATTGAAGTAAACCCATTACTGAAGTCAGGTGATTTTTGTGGGATTTGTCATAATGAAAAATCTCCTTATGATGTTTGGGTTAAATCAACTCATCTCGAATGGAAAGAAGGACCTTATGCAAAAGAAGGTGTTCAATGCCAGGATTGTCATATGCCAAAAGCAGAATTCAAAACTGCTTCGATGGGGGCTAAGTATCCTGATGCAAGACTACATCTTTTTCACGGAGCTCATGACCCCGGAAAAGTTCAAGGTGTTATTGAATTAAGAATTAATCCTGATATTAGAGAAGTAGAACCTGGAAGCGTTGTTAAATTTACTTTAGCTTTGTTCAATCAGAAAACTGGACATAAGTTTCCAACTGGTTCAGTTGAAGATAGAATCGTATGGCTGCATGTTGAAGCAGTAGATTCAAAAGGGAATGTTTATCATATACCTGTAGATAAAAAAGGTTTTGAAGGTGAAGAATATACAATTGGAAGTGATGTTCTTGCTTATCAAGATATGGGCATTGCACTTAATGACCCTAACTTCAAAGGTGTTCAAAGAGATGGAATTCCTATAGGTGATAGAATTTTTAGAATGCCATATTTTGACCCTCAAGGAAGAATGACAATTCAACAATGGAATACTGCATCACTCGGAG
>JARYLX010000175.1 GCA_029907415.1 Melioribacter sp. | reverse complement strand
CATCCTTAATATCATTCAAAGCAGGTAAAAGGAAATAAGGTTTTTCAAGTTTATTAAGCAAGGATTTAAGTATTAAAAATTCTTTTTCAGAGCCGGATAAAGTTAAATTTCCAGCGATAATTAAGAAATCAAGATTTTCAATTTTATTAATCTTTGATATGGTAGAATCGAAAATTGAATTATTTCCGCTTTTATCAATTAATGGAGCTGAGAAAAAAGCAAAGTTAACTCTTTGAGCAAAACTTATGCTATAAATCAAGCATAAAATTATAAATAGTTTTTTCATATTATAATTACATCATTAATTAATCATTTACAAAATTAGTAAAACAAGAAATGATAATGAATCTTTATAATGCCTAATTAAGAATATTTATCTGTCACTTTGTTTAAATTGTAAATCCTTTACCTTCTTTATATATTTGCCACTAAATTTTTAATTGAGTATGCAAAACATTCGCAATTTCTGCATAATTGCTCACATAGATCATGGCAAGTCAACATTAGCAGATGGTTTATTAGAATTTACTCATACAGTATCAGAGCGCGAAGCAAAAGAGCAGCTTCTTGATAGCCTTGACCTTGAAAGAGAGCGTGGGATAACTATTAAGTCTCATGCTATACAGATGGAATATAATGCTCAGGATGGGCAAACTTACATATTAAATTTAATCGATACCCCTGGACATGTAGACTTTTCTTATGAAGTTTCACGCTCACTTGCTGCCTGCGAAGGTGCAATTCTTGTAGTTGATGCTGCCCAAGGTGTTGAAGCTCAAACTATTTCAAATCTTTATATGGCAGTTGATGCAGGTTTGGAAATAATCCCTGTCATCAATAAGATTGATTTACCGAGTGCAATGATTGATACTGTAAAGCAACAGATTATTGATTTAATTGGTTGTAAGGAAGAAGAAATTATTTTAGCAAGTGCAAAAACAAGAATTGGAATAGATAAAATTCTTGAAGCGATAGTTAAAAGAATTCCGCCGCCAAGTGGTTCAGAAGATGCACCACTTCAAGCTCTGATATTTGATTCTGTATTTGATTCTTATCGAGGTGCAGTTGCTTATATCCGTGTATTCAATGGAATAATAAAAGAACGTGATGAAATTACTTTTTTTGCAAACGGCAAAAAATATATTGCTGAAGAAATTGGCATACTTCGATTAAATAGAATTAGAACAGGAGAACTTAGAACCGGCAATGTAGGATATTTAATTGCTGGAGTTAAAGAATTGCGAGATACAAAAGTTGGTGATACAATTACTCATGTTAAGAATGGTGCAGAAAAACCATTGCCTGGTTATAAAGAAATTAAGCCAATGGTCTTTAGTGGTTTATATCCTACAAATTCAGACGATTATGAAAGTTTAAGAGATGCTCTTGAAAAATACAGACTTAATGATTCATCAATTACATTTACTCCAGAAACTTCTGCTGCCCTTGGTTTTGGATTTAGATGTGGATTTCTGGGAATGCTTCATATGGAAATTGTACAGGAAAGACTTGAAAGAGAATTTAATCAGTCCATTGTAACAACTTTACCAAATGTTGAATACTGGGTTTATAAAAGAAATGGTGAAAAAGTAATTGTTGATAATCCTGCCGAAATGCCACCACAGGGAGAAATAGAACACATTGAAGAGCCTTATGTTAAAGCTCAAATTGTTACTCCAAGTGAATATATTGGTAACTTAATGCAGCTTGCAATTGAAAAAAGAGGAGTTTATTTGAATACTACTTATATCGACCCAAAGCGAGCAGATTTGTCATTTGAGTTCCCTCTTTCAGAAATTATTTTTGATTTTTATGATAAATTAAAGTCAATATCTCGCGGTTATGCTTCTTTTGATTATGAGTTAATAGGTTATAGACAATCTGATTTAGTCAAACTCGATATATTGCTAAATGGCGAAAAAGTTGATGCTCTTTCAATTATTGTGCATGAAAAAAAAGCTTATAACTGGGGACTAAAAATTTGTTCAAAACTCAAAGAGCTTATACCACGTCAAATGTTTGAAATTGCGATACAAGCTGCTATTGGCAGCAAAGTTATTTCAAGAACAAATATTAAACCTTTGAGAAAAAATGTTCTTGCAAAATGTTATGGCGGGGATGTAACACGCAAAAGAAAATTACTGGAAAAACAGAAGGAAGGGAAAAAAAGAATGAAACAGGTTGGCAATGTTGAAATTCCTCAGGAAGCATTTTTAGCTGTACTTCAAATTGAAGATTAATAATTTTTTCGAATAACAATTGGTTGAATATGTCATCACAAAAAAAAGAAAAAACAAAAACACCGCAGAAAACACCCGCACAAAAATTTTGGGAATTTATTAAAAATTTATTGTTCGCCGCATTTGCTGCTCTTCTGATTAAAACATTTTTAATAGAAACTTCGCGAGTCCCTACTGGTTCAATGGAAAAAACGATTCTGGTAGGCGACTTTCTTTTTGTTAATAAATTTATTTATGGTTCTACTTCTCCTCGAACTATTCCATTTACAAATATTGCTTTACCTTATTTCCAGCTGCCAGCAATAAGAGAACCAAGAAGAGGTGATATCGTTGTTTTCGAATATCCTGGAGACCGTGATGAATTAAAACCCGTAGAAATTAATAATTATGTAAAAAGATGTATTGGAATTCCCGGCGATACAATTGAAATAATTGATAAAGTGGTTTTTGTTAATGGGAAAGAAGCATGGATTCCACCTCATATTCAATATTTAAATCCATATGTTACTCCAAAAGGTGTTCCTAATCCAAGAATTTTTCCAAAAGGGGCTAATTTCAATGAAGATAATTATGGACCTATTGTTGTCCCTAAAAAGGGGGATGTAATTCCTTTAAATCTGGAAAATGTTGAACAATGGAGAACAATTATAGACCGTGAATTTGGAAGAAGAGTTGTTACAGTTGAAGGCAATCAAGTCTTTATTGATGGCAAACCTGTTAATTCATATACAATTAAAAAAGATTATTATTTTATGATGGGTGATAATCGCGATGATAGTGCAGATAGCAGATTTTGGGGTTTTGTGCCTCGTGATAAAATTGTTGGACAAGCATTTTTAATTTACTGGTCATGGGACCCAAGCATTCCATTTTCTGATTTCTTTAGACTTCTTGGCTCTGTTAGATTAAATAGAATTGCAAAATTAGTTCACTAAGTTTGGTTATGATATAAAAAAATTAATTTTCTTTTATAATAATGAAATATTTTCTTACAATAATTTTTTTATTGATTTTAATTATTACAACTTCTGCTCAAACAAAGTATTTTATTTACTTTAAAGACAAAGGCATTCCTGAATCACATCTTCTCAAAAAAAATTCTCAATTGTTTTTGCAAGTTGAAAAGGAACTTTCTCAAAAATCTATCGAGCGAAGAAAAGCAGTTAATGGAAATGATAATTACATAACTTATGAAGATTTACCTGTAAACAAAGAATACATTCAACAATTAGAAAACTTGGGTATTAAAATTATTCATACTTTGAAGTGGTTTAATGCAGTTTCATGTTTTTTAAGTGATGAACAAAAAAATAAAGTTGAAAAATTATCTTTTGTAAAGAGTGTTGAAAAGGTTAAACTACTTAAGCGTATTGAACCTATAGAACATGAACAAAAGAATTTCCATCAAGTTTTAGAAAAATCAAATTATTTATTGAATTATGGTCCATCATTAAAACAAAATTTACTTTCAGAAATTCCAGCTGTTCACGAGCTTGGAATTAATGGCAGTGGTGTTT
Source organism: Melioribacter sp. (assembly GCA_029907415.1). GTDB lineage: Bacteria > Bacteroidota > Ignavibacteria > Ignavibacteriales > Melioribacteraceae > Rosettibacter > Rosettibacter primus. Next base: position 2,788 of record JARYLX010000175.1, on the reverse strand, counting down.
TAATAGGATTACTTGATACTGGATTTAGATGGAAGAATCACCCTGCTTTGAAAAATGCAAAAGTGATAGCAGAAAGAGATTTTATACAAAATGATAACTTAACCGAAAATGATTCTACAAAAGATGATGCACCGAATCAAGATAGACATGGAACCGCGGTATTTTCAATTATAGGTGGATTTGATAATGGAAATTTAATAGGACCGGCATATGGTGCAGAGTTTCTTTTAGCAAAAACTGAATATATACCAACTGAAACTCATGTTGAAGAAGATAATTATGCTGCTGCATTAGAGTGGATGGAAGCACAAGGAGTTGATATTACAAGCAGTTCTATTGGATATAATACATTTGATACTGGATACTCGTACACTTTTCAAGATATGAATGGTAATTCAACAATTGTTGCAAAAGCAGTTAATCTTGCATTTCAAAGAGGTGTTTCAACATTTACAGCGGCAGGTAACGAAGGAAATTCTGACTGGGGAGCAAAATATGGTGATAATAAATATGGAAAGATAGTTTCTCCTGCAGATGCATTTAATATTATTTCAGTAGGTGCAGTAGATACAAGCAATAAGGTAAAAATATTTAGCAGTCGAGGTCCAACTTTTGACGGAAGAATCAAACCTGAAATTGTAGCTCAAGGTTCATATGTTTACTTTGCATTAGCAGGAGGAGGCTATGGTTTTGGAAACGGAACTTCTTATGCCACTCCAATTGCTGCTGGAATAGCCGCACTTCTTAAATCTGCTTATCCTCATTTAACAAATTATCAAATTCGCCAGATTATGCTGGAAAGCAGTGATAATGCAATTCAACCGGATAATCATAGAGGTTATGGCTTAATTTCTGCTCGAAGAGCAATTTCATTTCCAAATCTTGAAAGAAAAGATAATCAATTTATATTAAATAAAATTTTTGTTGATTCTACTCTCAATAAATCGAAGCCTGTTATTATTTACTATAAAATTGAAAATGAGAATTATCAATCCGCTCAAATGGATTTTGATGGTCATTTGAAGTATAAATTTATTCTTCCTGCTTTTTCATTGGGCAAAAAAGTAAGTTTCTATTTTTCTTATGAAAATAAAAATGGGAAAATACGTGAACCTCAAATAGGCTCATATGAATTTAATTACGGCTCTTTATTAATTCACTATAATGTTTACAGTGTTGAAGATACAACAAATATCGAAGAACCCATTCCATTTAAATATTATTTGTATAATAATTATCCTAATCCTTTTAATAATTTAACAAGGATTGAATTTTATTCTATTGACAATGCCTACGCAGAGTTGATTATTTTTGATTTCCTCGGTCAAAAAATTAAAACTCTTTTTGCTGGTAATGCTTCGATTGGTAAAAATATTTTTTACTGGAATGGAAAAAATGATGAAGGTAAAAATGTTGCAAGTGGAGCATATTTTTGTGTATTAAGAATAAATGATAATATTTTTACAAATAAAATGGTCTATTTGAAATAGTATATTATGAATAAAATAATTTATGAAAAACAAATAAAATATCTGGAATCTCTTCGCAATGTTCATGATCCTATAATTAAAGAAATGGAAGAATTTGCAAAAGCTAACAATATTCCTATTCTTGATTGGAAAGCTGCGGAGTTTTTGGAACAATTAATTTTAATGCTTAGACCAAAACGTGTTCTCGAAATTGGAACTGCTATAGCTTACTCTTCAATTAGAATAGCAAGAAGACTTAGAAAGAAAGCTGTGCTTGATACAATAGAAAAAAGTCTTGATAATATTTCTCTTGCGGGTAAATTTATTGAAAAAGCCGGATTAGAATCTAAAATTAATTTGATTGAAGGAGATGCACTCGATATTCTTCCATCTCTTACGAAAAAGTATGACTTGATATTTTTAGATGCCGATAAACAGGATTATGAAAAATTGTTTTATTATTCATTGGTGTTATTGAAAAAGCACGGAGTAATTTTTATAGATAATTTACTCTGGCATGGATATGTGGCATCAAATATAGTCCCGGCTTCTTATAAAAATTCTGCTAAAATTATTCGAGAATTTAATAAACTATTTTTGAACCATAATTCCCTTCAAAGTACAATTTTACCAATTGGTGATGGAATTGGTTTAGGAGTTAAATTATAATGGATTATAAATTAGAATCAGAGAAAATTTGCAACGCAGTAGAAGATTTAGCTAAGGGAAAACTTAAAAACAAAGAAGATTTACTGCGAATTATAGAGCTTGCATTAAGCACAGATAAAATGAACAAACTTGAAGAACTTGCCTTTCTTGCCAAATTTTCGCAGGGAGTTTTAAGAATCATTCAAAATAGAGATAATTCTATTGAAGATGAATATTTTAATTCATTAAAAAATGAATACTTAAAAAGTATTCAAGAAATAAAAGCTATTTTGGAAAATCTGCTCGAAGGTGCAAGTCAATTTTTGAAGACAATTTATGAAGAAAAATTTTTACAGCTGACAATGCAAAGTATGAATTCTCTGAATGATTTATGCAGTGATTTGGTCTATTTGAAATATTACTTTAATGATAATAAATAAAGAGGTTGCTTAAAAGTCACTGTTTCCTTTCAAACAACCTCTAAGTGTTCTTATTTGTGCTTGCTTAATGTTTCGGCATACTTTTCTGCTACTTCCTGCACAGATTTGCTTGATATCAAATTATAAATTCTGTTTCTTAAATCTGCCCATTCATCGTGAAGTGGACATGGATTTTCTTCTGAGCATTCTTTCAAACCAGTAACACATTTTAAGTTAATTACAGGTCCTTCA
>JARYLX010000174.1 GCA_029907415.1 Melioribacter sp. | reverse complement strand
CTAAATATAAATGAATTAGATGAAGATACTACAAACAACAGTATAAATTTTACAGTTTATCCAAGTTATAATCCAAATTCAGTTTTAGTAAATGAGATAATGTATAATCCAATCAACAGCGAACCTGAATGGATAGAAATATTCAACACATCAAATTATGATATTGATTTAGAAGGATGGTCAATAACTGATGTGTTAACAAATCCAACAAAGACAAAAATAAAAAGTGGCAAAATTCTTAAAAATTCTTTATCAGTTATATCCAAAGATTCATCGATTATAAATTTTCATAAAATTATTCCTTCTGAGTTAATTATCAATCAATTTGCTAATTTGAATAATGATGCAGATGGTATAGTGTTAAAAGATGCATATGAAGTAACAATTGATTCACTAATGTATCAGAAAGGCTTGGGAGGAGAGAACGGCAAATCATTGGAACGAAAGTCACTTTTGATTTCATCATTAGAAAAAAACAATTGGGGTTCTTCATTAGATATTGAATTAAGTACTCCGGGAAGATTAAACAGCATTTCAAGAAAAGCTAACGATATTGCAATAAAAAATATATCAACCGAGCCTGCATATCCGAGTCCTGGTGAAGATGTAAATCTATCAGTCACGGTTTTGAATTGTGGATTGAATACAGCACAAAATTTTACAGTTCAATTTTATTTTAAGAAAGAAAATACTTATCATTTTTTTGATGAAGCACATGGCAACAATTTATCAGCTGATGATTCAATTACAATTTTATCTAAGAAAAGACTGAGGTTGGAAAATGACTTAAAAATTTATTGCAAAATTTATATGAACAACGATGAAGATACACTCAATAATTTTTTAGAAAAGGAAATTCGATTAAGTAGTTTGCAATATTCAATATTAATTAATGAAATAATGTATAATCCATTCGAAGGGGAATCTGAATGGATTGAAATAGTAAATGTTTCTAATCATCCAATTAATTTGAAAAACTGGTATATATCTGATTTGATGCCTTCACCAATTAAATCAATAATTACAAAAAAAGAAGAATATTTGCAGCCAAATGAATATGCTGTGTTAGCAAGTGATACTGCAAAGTTTCCATATTATCCTCCGAAAAAATTTTTTCAAACAAAATTTGGAACATTAAATAATACATCTGATGGAATCATTATCTATGATTTTAAAGGGAGAATGATTGATAGCGTTTTTTATAATTCAAAGTGGGGTTACAAAAAAGGTAATTCACTTGAAAGAATTTCTTTGGCGGCATCATCAACAGATAGTATAAATTGGTCATTGTCATTAAGTAAAGATGGAGCTACTCCGGGTTATGAAAATTCTATAAATAATATATTGACTTACAAAAAGAATTCAATTGTAATAAATGAAATAATGTATGAACCAGATGCAGGCAATTCCGAATTTATCGAATTCTTTAATACTACGAGTGATACAATTCAAATTGGAGGAATGAATTTAATATTTGGGAAAAATGGTAAAACTAAATTGTCGGATACATATTTATTAATTAAGCCAAACTCATTTTTCATTATTGCGAATGATTCTTCTGTTTACAAAAATTATTCTTCATTGAAATATGATGATTTAGTAATAATCAATAGTTCTTTATCTCTTTCAAACGATGGCTGTGAATTGATATTGAAAGATATTAGAGGCAATACGATTGATTCAGTTTATTATTTACCTGACTGGCACAATAGAAATTTATTGAATACAAAAAACAAATCACTGGAAAGAATTAATCCATATTTAGATTCGAATGATAAGACAAACTGGAGTACATCAGTAAGCAAAGAAGGGGCAACGCCATTAAAACAAAATTCAATTTATACAGCAGTTGTTAACTCAGAATCAAAAGTTACAATTTTACCAAATCCTTTTTCGCCTGATAATGATGGATATGAAGATTTTACAACGATTAATTTTGATTTATCATTCAAAATATCTCAGGTTAGAATTCGTGTTTTCGACAGTCAGGGAAGATTAGTCAGAACTCTCACACACAACATGCCCGCTGCTTCTCATAATTCAATAATATTTGATGGACTTGATGACAATGGCAGACCATTAAGAATCGGGATTTATATTTTGCTAATAGAAATTACAAATGAAAAAGGAAATACAGAAGCAATAAAGAAACCGATTGTTATAGCAAGGAAGTTGTGAAAGTACCTTATTACAAAATTGCAAAATTGCAAAATTGCCCACTCCTAAGGCGGGCAAGCAAGATTGCAGGTTAAAGTTAAAGGGTAGGAATGATGGAAAAATGGAATAATGGAAAAATGGAATAATGGAATAATGGGGGGCGAGCTTATTATTCTTTAATTTGTTTTCCATTTTCTATCTGCGATAATCCGCGTTATATGCGTGAAAATTATTTTTTTTGATAGCTTACAAATGCTAATTGTTTATTGTTTACAACTCGAAAAAATATTTTTGAAAATTAAAATTATTTTTTTATGTTACTTCAGAATTGAGGGAAAATATGTGAACACAAGCCAGAGTAATATAGCAAATAAACCAAAACTCCTCGATAAAGTAAGGCTTACTCTGCGGGCAAATCATTACAGCAGAAAGACTGAAGAAGCATGCAACGTCTGGATAAATAAATTTAACAGTTTAATAATGGCACTTGCTAAGAAAGTAATAAAAAAATAAAAATAACAATGATATGCATATATGTACTAAATGCAGGTTTAGGAGTTAAGAACCTGATAGACAGCATAATTTAGGTAGGAGTAATAGCAAGCGAGAAAATGAGAATTTTAAATAAAAATAAACAAAATGCTGGTAGATATCATTTTTAAGACAACGTATCTGCTGGCGGGTTAAATAATAGTTATACAAGAGAAAAGGTATAGGTATGGATAAGAATTCCAAAGAAATATTTTTTACAGTTCTTTGCGGCTTTCTCTCATGTATGATATTTGGTATGGTGTTTTATGGTTTAAATATATTTCATCTCCACGATACTAGATTCCAAATTGTACTTCTTGGTTTATTCGGATCTCTTATTTATGCCGTTATGAATTATAGAAACAAGAAAGAACTTATCTATGTAGCCATTCTGTTCTTAATTACAACTGCTATAGTAAGAGCAAAATCTGTATCGTTGCACACTCTTTTAATGGATTTTATACTAATCGTTGCAGTATTTCTGTCCATTTATTACTATAAATTATTTATTGATAAGAATAATAACATTCCCTTATTCTTGAGAGCTCTTGTGTTAATGCTCTTATTTGGTCTCACCAATGTGCTTGGTGTAATTATACTAATGATTATTCATAACGTAGAAATATCTGCAACTTATTTATTGTTTTATTCAAGAGTTCCCGCCTTAATTGGGTTAGCTCTTGGAATTGGTTTTGATATTTATGAAAAATATAAAGAAAAATTACTCGTTGTATAACAAGCGTCTCAAGCGGAAAGCTGTAGTCGGCCGTGGCATTTGTAGTTAAACATTGTTGCAAGGATTAAGAAAGGATTTTAAATAATATAAACAGTAAATCATTGCATTTGTAGCGTACACCTTGTGTGTCCTCTTAACCGCTACGTCGTTATATGGCTTAACAAATAATATAGGGGGTAATGCAAAAGAAAAAAATAATAAAAACCGGAGCGGGGCGGCTCCGGTATAAAGGGCAAACAAATAATTTAACCTTCTATTACTACTGTCTTGCAAATTGTAGAAACAGATTTGTTTGCAATGTAAATATACCATTCCGCCATAAAATTATTAAATAATTTATGGAGTTATGTTATAAAAAAGTTGATTCTAATTGTGTTTATTTTAATTCAATCATTTGCTTATGGTGCAAATGTCTATTTCGATTTGCCATCAAATAATCAATCTTTTCAAATTGATGCAAATGGAAATGCTGGTGTTAGTTATCATATACTAACTGTATCATTATTTTTTGTAACTGATTGGTATGGTGCAAGAGTTCAATATCCTGATGGTCACTGGGGTTCTTGGCAAACGGGTCAGAGTGGCGGCTGGGTATTTTCGCAAGCTGGTACATATCATCTTCAAGGTGCTGTACATGTTGTTAGTGATCTAAATGGAGGGAACGATTACTTCATGTATTCGAACATTCTTACTTTTTATGTTACACTCCCACCACAACCTCTAACAAATGTATCAATATTCGGTGATTTTTCGCTTTATTTAGGAAGTACTGGATATTGGAATGCTACTTTAACAAATGGGATTGCTCCATTTACCTATAATTGGCAAATAATGTATCTTGGTAGCATTTCATCATATTCAATAGGAAGCAAATCATTAACAACCACAGATAAAATAGGCTCTGGTGGAATTATAATTAACGCCCCACCCAGTGAGTATTGGTTTTCTGTTGGTACAAATTCACCAACTTTCAGTCGCACCAATACTGGCTCAGATCCGCGAGATTTTAAATTAAGATGTATTGTTACAGATGCAAGCAACACAACTAAAACCTCAAATGAGTGGTATGTAGATGTACTTTCTGAATATCCACCTCAAATGAGTATTGTGCAAAATAATTCTAACATCCCAAAGGCTTCATTGGCAAAAGAATCTTTATTTGAATCAGTTCCAACAGAGTATTTACTTAAACAAAACTATCCAAATCCGTTTAACCCAACCACTACTATTGAGTATCAATTGCCAACAGACGGATTTGTTTCGCTAAAGATATTTGATTTACTCGGAAGTGAAATAAAAACTCTTGTCAATGATTTTAAAACCAAAGGTAGATATTCAATAACATTTGATGCTTCAAATCTTGCAAGTGGATTATATATTTATCAAATAAAATCGAATAATTTTAGTTCGATTAAGAAAATGATATTATCAAAATAATTTGATTAGTTATAAAATATTAATTAGGGCAAGCTTTCGAGCTTGTCCTTCAAAATGCGAGTCCACGATGTGCTCAATAAAAAATAATATTAAAATTAATTTTATTTCTTTCGTTTTTACATTTATAGTTTTTGGATGTGAAAGTTCAAATGAGCCTTTTGATTTCGCTAATGAATACATGTCATTAAACATTGGTGATATTAGGCAATATTGTATGCCATATTCAAATAATCCTGAAATACATACTGTTTGGAAAATAGTCGGTAAAACCTATCGATCTGATGGTCAAGAAGTTTTTTTAACTGAGTGGTATTATTATAGTTATGACCCTAATAATAAATATGTTTCATATTATTTCATTCGAGATGGTTTTCTTTATTTTACAGAACTCGAAAAATCATCTAACTATCCTGAAAATCCATATTCCGAACAAAGATTAGCCAAAATACTTCCGGAAGATGGAGATATTTGGATGCAAACGGTTGGATATCTAAATCCAGATTCGTCAAAGGATTATTTGACTGCAAAACATTTAAATGAATTTAATACGCCTGCTAGCAAGTTTAAGGATGTTTTTGCTATCATATCTTCAAAAGGTACATCTGATACTGAGATATCAGAAATTTATTATGCAAAATATTTTGGCCATATAGGATATTCAGTAATAGGTGATAGTAGTTCATTTTTACTTGTCAATTACATGAGTATAAAAGGAAGGGAAGTTGGAAATTATGTTGAGATGGAAAATTCAAAATCAATTTACAAAAAAGATAATTTTAAAATACCAAATCCGTTTATTGCTTTTTAAAAATCACAAATCAGAAGGTGATTGTTTATGAAAAAAATAATCTTTTTATTATTTGTTTTTTCAATTAATATTTGTTTAGCGCAAGAAAATAAATCCCCCTCTTTATTTTCAAATCTGGATGTAGGAGTTTATGGTGGAATTAATATTAGCAATGATTCAAAAACTGGTGGCGCCTTTCTTCTAGAAATTAAGACAAAATTAACACATAATTTTAATGTGAATTCATCGCTCGGATATTTAAAAACATTCGCCAACGCATCCTATACTGTAAAATCTTATTCAATATATGTGATTAATGATATTCAATTTTACTATGCAAATCAATATTATGTTAATGAAGAAGGCTATGATTTAATTCCTTTTTATGTGGGAATGCAATATATTCTTAAGAATAACACTGTATCACCATATTTATTATTTAATGTTGGATACAATTTTATCATTGATACTAAATATTATAAATCACCTACTCTGTCAACATCCTATTCATCACTGGAAGATATACCAAGTGAATATAAAACAAAACCTATTGAAGATAATCTTTCTAAATCGTTTGGAATACTTATTGGATTAGGTTCTGAATTAAAAATTTCTTCAAAATTAGGATTAGATATTAGATATTTCTATAAATATGATACTCAAATAATTAATACGCATCAATTAACTATGGGGATAATCTTCTAATATTAGTTAAAGTAGAAACGATTATAAAATGCCATATAACCCGCAAATCAAAGCGACTGCTTTAAAGGTTGCGGCATTGTAGTAGTTTTAGCGTTGAGTTGTAAAAGATAATTGCTTTTCGTGTTTAGTAGATAAAATGAATTTATAAATAATTATCGGCAAAGCTTTTCAGTGTTGCATTGTAGTTCTGGGCAGCGCTTTA
>JARYLX010000173.1 GCA_029907415.1 Melioribacter sp. | reverse complement strand
TGATTTCTCTCCAGCAAAATCAATCATATAATTCCAGCCACCGCATTTCAATTGACCTTGAATTAATGCGAAGGCAGATTTCTTTGCTAAGTTGTAATAATATTCATCTTGAGTTATTTCATAAGCATCAAGAAAAAGATGTCCCATTTCAACAGTTCCAGGTCCTTGTACCCAAACCATAGATGGATAAGCTTCCATTTCACCCCATCGACGAGATAAATCCTTTTTGTAGACCCAAACATAGCCACCATTTACAGAAAGATTTTTATCAAAATATTCTGCAGCTTTTTTAATTACATCTCTAATTTGATTTTTTATATCATATTCTGTTTTTGCAAATAAATTTACAGTAATAATAGTATTAATAATAACAGCGAAAATAAATTTTAACAAAAAAGAGAAATATTTTTTCATAAAAATATTTTATCTTAAGATTTTATCACGAAGAATTAATTAAATTATTTCACAATTAAAACATCTTTTTTAACATCATCAGCAAATTTTGTTTTATTCATTATTTCACTTGCATTAATCCCTTTTAAATAAATCGCAGCTGTTTTATCTCCTTGCAATTGTAATAAGACATTATTCAAACTTGGTGAATCAAAATTTTCAATTGTTACATTTTTACTCTGGCTTATTTTAATAACAGGTTCGTTAGAAATAATTTTGGTGTCTTTAATAATAATTTCTTCAGCATCAAACATTGAAATTCCTTTTTTAGAAGTCATAAAGACATTATTCAAGACAATATTTTTAATTGGCATTTCGGGTAAACCTTGAAGAACTACAGCATCTTCAGCTCCAATGCAATAAATATTCTTTAAGAATATATTTCTGAAAATTGGGGTACCTTCATTAACTTCAAATGCAACAGCTTGTTTTGATTTTTCTTCTAGTGGGATATCTTCTGTAGGTGCTGCACCACCATAATACATGTTAAAACTTACAGCTTGAGTAGGAATATCTTTCATATAAATATTTTCGATAAAAATGTTTTCAACTACTCCACCTCTACCACGTGTGCTTTTGAATCTTAGTCCCACATCAGTTCCAATAAAATTGCAATTCATTACTTTAATATTTTTTACTCCACCTGACATTTCACTTCCTATTGTAAATCCGCCGTGACCATGATATACAATACAATCTGCAATAATTATATTTTCAGTTGGAATTCCTCTTTTTCTTCCAAACTCATCTCTGCCGGATTTCATACAAATTGCATCATCACCTACATCAAATTTTGAATTGTATATTATCACATTTTTGCATGATTCTACATCAATACCATCTCCATTTTGAGAATACCAGGGATTTCTAACTGTAACATTTCTAACAATAATGTTTTCACTCATTAAAGGATGTAAATTCCATGCAGGAGAATTTTGAAATGTAACTCCGTCGAGCAAAATATTTTTACATTTTACAAGATTAACCATTACAGGTCTTAAAAAATCTCTTACTTTTTCATAATCTTCCTTTGTTAATTGTTTTTTTGATTTTAATAATTCAGATATAATTTTTTCACCATTCATAGCCTGTTCAGTTGGCCACCAGGTATTTCCGGATTTATCAACCACACCACCTGAAGCAACTAATTCTTTCCATTGGTTTGCAGTTAATTTATATTTTTTTACTGGCCGCCATGCTTCTCCTCCACCATCAATGATTCCATAGCCAGTAATTGCAATATTTTCTAAATTAAATCCGCTAATTGGCGAAGTGCATCTATACTGCTGGGTACCTTCATAAGTTGTTTCTACGAGTGGGTAGTCATCAAAATTTTTTGTGAATTGAATGTGTGCACCTTGCAATAAGTGTAAATTAACATTACTCTTTAATGAAATTGGACCTGTAAGCCATAAGCCTGCTGGAACTATAACTTTACCGCCGCCACTTTTTGAACAAGCATCAATAGCTTTTGCAAATGCTTCTGTGTTGATTGTCAATCCATCCCCTTTTGCCCCAAAATCTGTAATATAAAATTCTCTATCTGGGAAACTTGGAACATTTAATTCCGGCATTTGAAATTCCAGTCCTCTGTAATATTTCTTAATCTCTTTTTTAATATCATACTGCTTTGACATTGCTGCCTGTGCAGAAAATAAACTTATGCAAAGAATGAACAATGTAATTAAAGTTGTTCTTTTCATTTTTATTCCCTTTCAAATGTTATTATAAAAAAGGGGAAGAGAATTTCTTTCCTTCCCCTGTATTTTTTTATTAAGTTCATCTTTCAAAGTTACTTATTTCAAGTTAGCTAATTGCAAAATCCATTTAACTAAATTTTCTGCAGCTCTTAGATTCTGAAAATCTTTTGGTAATCTCCGATTATCAATGTATTCATTGTAAAGCCATGGGTCACCAATTGCAATAACAAATCCATCCCCATATTTCTTAAATATAACTACAGGTTCATTCTCTTCTTTCAGCAAAATATAAGGGAGTTCATTAAATTTTATTGTGGATATTTCTTTCATGTAAATCTTATCAACACCAGCAAATATTGGATTGAATGGCAAATTAACAAACGCACCCATATCATATTTATCCCCTTCTACTCTATTCAAACTAACTTCGTTGAAACTAAATCCAAACTTATTTGCTAATTTGTTAAAATGTTCGAACTCACAATTGCCTTTATCATTAGCAAATAGTAAAAGTATTCCGCCTTTTTTTACAAATCTTTCAATTTCATTTATGCTTTTTTCATCGATATAATTTGGTTTTTCTGTTTCTGCTGGAGTATCGGGATCAACAATTATATATACATCAGCTTTTTGTAACTTTTTAAATTTAGGAGCTTCCTTTAATTCAGAAATTTTTGCACCATATTTTTCAAATAATTTTCCTAAAACATAAAATCCAGAATTTGTTGTATCTTCCCATATGTAATGATATCTCTCTTTTGTTCCTTGTTTGTTAGTTCTGAATTCATTATTAAAAAAATTATCGAGGATAATACTAAATTTCTTTTTAGAAAGAGCTTCTGCTTTTTCAATTTCCATTGCAGATAAGATTAAAGGGCCATAACCTTTAAAATCATTTGTTCTGGGTTTTTCACTTACATAATATTCATAAGAACCATCACGATAAGGATTGCCGCCAAGTCCAGCCCCTCTGCAAGTTCCATATAAATTGTAATAACCATCTTTATCAAGTTTAACAAATTCTTTTAATGCTCCCTTGAAAGATAGTTTTGCTTCTTCAATAAATTTTTCAGGCAGATAACCGTTGTTGTAACCTTTTGCAAAAGCATAGATATACATTAATGTAGCAGATGCTTCGAGATAATTTCCTTCACGATTTCCTTGATCTAAAACTTGATACCATACTTTTGATTTAGTATCTCTTACTTTTAATAATGCATTACAAACATTGTTAAGAATAGAAATTAATTGTTGTCTGTTAGGATGTTCAACTGGAAGAAAATCTAGGACATCAACCAGAGCCATAACATACCAGCCAATTGCACGTCCCCAAAAATGAGGTGAACGACCTGTAACAGGGTCGGCCCATTTTTGTTGTTTACTTTCGTCCCAGGCATGATAAAGTAAACCTGTTTTTTCATCAAGAGTTTTTTCATAAATCAAAATTATTTGTTTTGTTATATCATCAAAATCCTGTGGACGATTAAATACTTTAGCATACTCAGCATAAAAAGGTTGACCCATATAAATTCCATCTAACCACATTTGATATGGATAAATTTTCTTATGCCAGAATCCTCCGCTTTCTGTTCTTGGCATTCCAACTAATTGCTTATGTAATGTATCAACTGCAGTTTTGTATTTTTCTTCGCCAGTTACTTGATAAACAAAAAGAACAGCTCCTGCTGGTTTAATGTTATCAATATTATATTCAGAAAGCTTGTAAGTATTAATATTGCCATTATCATCAATATACTGGTCTAAATTTCCTTTAATGAAATCAAAATATTTTTTTTCTCCAGTGTAATAAAACATTCTTCTTAATGTTTCGAGCATTAAACCCTGTTCATAATTCCATTTTTTACTTGTCATAAAAGAATCATAAGTAACATTACCGGGATGACGAACTAAAAATGATTCGGCAAATTTAATTGACCATAAATCTTTGCTGAATTTCCCTTTGGGATAAATATTTGTAATCATCCCAAGAATCAGGAAAAACAACATTAAATTTTTTAGTTTCTTCATAATTATTATCCTTTTTTTTATAAAGCAAAGTTCAAAGAAATTCTATTAACATTATCAAATACTTTTATATGAGAATATGAATAATTAATTTCAACAAGATTACCGGCAATTTCTGTATTTAAACCAATACCAGCAGACCACGAAGCAATATCTCGATTTGTTTGATAACCAGCTCTTAATGAAATCATGTTCATAAATTTATATTCGAGTCCTAAGTTGACACGTTCAGAATAATTATTAAAATGAGCAAAATCTAAAGCAAGAGTTAATTGCTGGTTTGAATTTTTCTCGTCAACAAATTTCCAGAGGTCAATTGCTGTTCCAAGTGTAAATACTAAAGGGAGTTGTTCATCAATTTCTTCGCGTTTAATATTCGAAGAAAAATTTCTAATTGCCATACCAAATCTAAAATCTTTATAACCTGTGTTATATAAAACTCCTGCATCAAAGACAAGCTTGGTTGCGTTATTCTTTTTTGATGTTCCGTTAATAAAATAATTTTCACCTAAGTTTTGGCCGACTATCCTCGCATTTCCACCAATAGAAAATTGAGTGCTAATTCTTTTTGCATAACTTAATCCAACTGAATAAGCACCAACATTACTAAGTTTCCCATTATCTATATAACCATCAGGATATAAAGCCTGTTGAGATGGGTCAATCAAACTTGTTCCAATAATTTCACCATAATCAACTGTAAGAATATGAAAACCTAATGTGCCGTAATTTTCTAAATTATAAGTAGCTGTTCCAGCTAAATATTTTATATCAGCAATCCATTGAGTATAATTAAGACTAATATCGAATGCATTGCTTGTATTGGCAATTCCAGCAGGATTATAAAAAATTGCTTCAGAAGAATTTCCAACAGCGTAGAAAGCTTCGCCCATTGCACTTGCTTTTGGGGAGACACTGACTAACAAAAAGTTCATCGTGCTCTGTGCTAATTTATTCAAACCAACTTGTGCCTGTAAATTAATTCCAAGAACTAAAATCATAAACAAAGTCAAATAAAATTTATTTGTTTTCATTATTCTAACTCTCCCATTTAATTATCTGACTACAATAAATTTCTGATAAGAAATTTCACCATTAGGTTTTTCAAACACTGCAATGTAAACACCACTGCTGATTACCTGTTGGCTTGAAGTTAACATATCCCAGGTTTCGGAACCAGATTTAGCAGGATTATCGTGAATTATTGTTTGAATCAAATCCCCATGTTCAGTATAAATTTTTATTTTGCATTCAGGTGGTAAATTGAAAAAGATAATTCCACGCTGGTCTGTAAATCCATATGTTTTTAACAATGGGTCATTGATGTTATATGGATTAGGAACAATTCTAATTTTTGTCATATCATCATAAGCAAGTCGTGGTGGATTAATCCAGTAAATATTTGGCACAAGAACACGAGAACTATACATAATTTTTCCTCTTGTAGTTGGGTCAGCATTAGGGTCATTGCTTGCAATTCTTGCTTTTGATTGAACATAGTAATAATACTGTGCACCGAATAAAATTGATTTATCTTTATAAACATGTTCAACTGCTTTATCAGAAGCATCGGAATCATAAATTGTTTCATAAAAAACTGTATCTTGATTTGATACTCTTCTCATAATTCTATAGCCGGCAAAATTTGGCATTGCTTCTGCATCTGGACATTTCCATTTAATTTCAACACCATCACCATAACCAGTAATTGTTAATTCAGATGGTGGAGGCGGAGCTTGAGGAATTTTATAACCAGTTTTAAAATTCCATTTAGCTCTGTAAGCTGTTAACATAACAGAATCAATTCCAGAACTAATCCATCTGTCTTTCCTTTTATCAATTTCTTTTGCATCCGGAGGAAATGCAAATTCTTTTGGCAGCCAGCCTTTCTCAGGGTCAGGCATATTAGGTGGATTTTCGAGAGTTCCTTTCAACCATTTTCTTCCAACTTCTATTGCTTTTTCAAGTGATAAACCTGCAATTCCAGATGCATAAACAATTCTAATTTTTTTACCAGGTGCAAAATTTCTGTAAGGACCAAATACACTTACCATCAATGGATTAGGACCTTGTTTTGTTCCTCCAGGATAATTTGAATAATCACTCGTACCTAATTCATCAGAGTTTCCACCATGATGAGTTCCTGGATGAACATTTCCACTCATTGGGAAATAATCAGAAAATCCACCAGCTAAAGCCCAAAAGTTTTTGTTGCCATACTGGTCATTTTCTGCCGTGTATGGAATATAAGTTGCAGTTGCAGCATAAGTTACTTTCGGTTGCAAGAAATCATCTTTGTCTTCTGCAGAATTGCTAAAAGGTTGTTCTGAAGCATGAAGAATTGTATAAAAATAAATATTACTAAACAACAATCTGCCA
>JARYLX010000172.1 GCA_029907415.1 Melioribacter sp. | reverse complement strand
AATTTATAGAGATACAGGAAACACTGTAAATATAATTCCCGCCAACCTGATTGACACTTCATCAAATAATTATTATATAGATAAAAAAGAATTGAAATTGCTTAAGAAATATTCATATTCAATAATTGCTGTTGATAAAGGTGGCCTTAAAAGTGAACCAACTAATTCTGTTTCAGATGTTATTCTGAACAAACCAGTTTTAATTTTTCCTTTGAATAATTCTGTGGTTAATTTAATAGGTGAATTTAAATTCAGAACAGTTTCATTAGCCGCCGATTATAAATTAATCATTCAGCGAAATCCTGTTTATGGAACCATTTATGAATATGATTTCAGCTCAGATAAAACTGATACTTTAATTACAATTTATCTTCCAAATATTTATTTGGAACCAAACAATACTTATTACTGGAGAATACTAACTTTTACACAAAAAGATGAACCAAACAGCAGCAGCGAGACTTTTTCTTTTACTTTTATTCCAAAATAATTTTAATGAACTTTGATGAATTTTACATCATCAGAAAAAAATAATTTAATTTTCTCGATTAAACTGCTCCTAATTTTTTTATTTTTTAATATGACAGCTTTATCTCAGGTAGAAAAAGACAGCTCCGAATTATCTGCTTCAAATTATTTAGTTAAGTTATTGAATAATAATGTTGATAAACAGCTTAATACATATTCATTTAATACTCAGCTAAAATACTTTCTGAGAGGTTCAAAATATTTTATTGGAATGAATGAAAATTTTAATTCCACAATTATTTCTACTGCTTTAAAAAATATAAAAGATGAACAGCTGTTAAGATTATTAACTCAATACAATTTTACTGATAATTTTTCTGCCGGTGTTTTTATAAAAAATAATCTTTATTCAGACAATCGCCAGGTTTCGATTAATAAAACTTCTTTACTCAATTCCTCACTGTTTTTAAAATATAAACCAATTAAAAATTTTGAAATGGTTCCATTTCTTGGCATTTCTTCAAATAATCAAATTGGGGAGGAAGATAAAGGATTTATTTATGGCTCTGAATTATTATTAAATAATTTTCTTCTTGGAGATTTTAATGTTAATTCTTTTATGAAATATCAAAATGAAGACATTTCGCCAAGAAAAAATTTATTGAGATATTTTAGCATTGATTTTGACAATAAATTTGAAGAAGGTTTTAATAATACTATTTCATTATATCTTTCCAATCAAAGGAAAGATTTTTATTTCACTGCCGATGAAGTTACTGCAGCAGAATTTAATATTATTAATAATATTCAAAGTCGTGAAGAAACCAATTATCTATTGCAGGATAAAATCAAAATTAATCCACAAAATTCTAATTTGTATATTGATATACAGGGAAGAATATATTTAAGAAATATAGAAAGAACCACACGATACATTAGTTTAAAAAATATTTCAAGCAGTTCTTTTGATTCTAAGATAAAAGAATTAAGGCTTGATTTAATTTCATCCGCAGAATATAAATTTGATAATCTGAATTTATCTTTAAAATTTGCGGTCTCAGAAAGAGAAGAAAAACATCAACCAAGAAAAATTGAAGGCATTAGCGAAATAATTTTTAATGAAAGAGAAAAATCGGAGTCATTAAAAAATAATATATCGCAAACAGTTAATTTAACTCTAAACTCGAATTTTGAAATTACAAGTAAAGACAGATTAACATTTAGCCTTTTTCATCGTAAATTAAAATATGATACACCAAGTCAAGATAATTATGATGATAGAGATGAATTACTTAGTATGGGCAGAATTTTATATGAAAAAAAAATTAGCTCTAATTTCAGAGCTTTTATGAATCTTGAAGGCAGCTTAAACAAAATTGTTTATATATTTTCAGAGCGAAGTTCAAACAATAATGTTCAAAGAATAATCAGATTTTCTTCGGGAGGAATAATTAAATTCAGAAATTTTGTTACTTCAAATAGTGCTGAAGTTTCTGCTAATTATACTGTATTTGATTATGAAAAATTAAATCCAAATTACAAAAGTTATTCATTCAGACAGTTTATATATCGGGATTCTTCTTCGATAATGATAAAGAAAAATTTATTTTTTATAATAAATGGTTATATCAAATTATCTGAACAAGGAGATTTCCAGTGGTCAAATTTTACAAGCAAACCATTGCGTTATTTAAGTGAACAATATATTGAATCGAAAATAGTTTTTAATTATTTCAGTATGAGCGTAGGACCAGGTTTAAGATATTTTTCTTTATCGACTTATAATTTCAAAAAGGGAATGGAGAAAAATAAATTATCAGATTACCTTAGTATAGGACCGGTTTTAGAAATTAATTATGATGCATCAGGGGATATTAACTTTCGATTGTATGGTTGGTATGAATTTATTAAAACAGAAAGTCAAAATAAAAGAGAGAATGCAAATTTTAATATGAGATTGTCATACAATTTTTAATAGTTTGCTATAATTAATAACTCGTTATATTTTTGCCAAAGTTTAGGAGATATTCGATTTGTCAATTAAAACATATTATAAAGAAGTTGAAAGCAATCCAGAAATAGTTCCAACACTGGATAAATTTGTAATTGATATAGCTAAAAAATCGGGTATGAATCCGGAAAAATTTAATAATCTTTCTTTATCATTTTCGGAAGCACTATCAAACAGCATCATTCATGGAAATAAGTGTGACACGAATAAAAAAATAAAAATTAGAATTGATGTGAATGATTCAAAAATGGTTATCAGGATAAAAGATGAAGGAAAAGGATTTGATTTAAATTCAGTTCCAGACCCAACTAAAGATGAAAATATTCTTAAGGATAGTGGTCGAGGTATTCATATCATGAAATCTTTTCTTGATGATTTGTATTATCAATTTTCTGAAGAGGGAACCGAAACAGTTTTAGTTTTGAAATTGAAATAAATCTATTCTGCCAATAATTATTTGTTGTGAAATTCTAATTTATTTCCATATATTTTATCTGAAAATCTAATTATAAAATATGAGGTAAAATATGGCAAGAAAAAAAATTGCTCTAATTGGAGGGGGGCAAATTGGTGGCGTTTTAACTCAACTTATTGCACAAAAAGAATTGGGTGATGTAATACTTTATGATATTGTTGAAGACTTACCGCAAGGAAAAGCTCTTGATATTGCAGAAGCTGCAGGTGTCGATTTATTTGATGTTTCTGTTAAAGGTACTAATGATTATAAAGATATCGAAGGAGCCGACCTGACTATTATTACAGCTGGATTACCACGCAAGCCTGGAATGAGCAGAGACGATTTACTTGTTACCAATGCAAACATCATGAAAACTGTTGCAGAGAATGTTAAAACTTATGCCCCAAATTCAATTGTTATTGTTATTTCAAATCCTCTTGATGCAATGGTTACACTCTTTCAAAAAATTAGTGGATTTCCTACTTATCGTGTCATGGGTCAATCTGGTGTACTTGATTCGTCACGCTTTGCTACTTTTATTTCATGGGAATTAGGAGTATCGGTTAAAAATGTTAATGCAATTGTTCTTGGTGGACACGGTGATACTATGGTTCCTCTTGTAAGACATGCAAATGTTAATGGAATCCCAGTAATGGAATTGCTCGAAAGAAAGTATAATAATGTTCAAAAAGCAAAAGAAGTTATGGATGCAATTGTCCAAAGAACAAAAATGGCTGGAGGTGAAATTGTTAAATTACTTAAAACAGGTTCTGCATTTTATTCACCAGCAGCTGCCGCAATTGCAATGGCAAAATCAATTTTGAATAACGAAAACAGAGTATTGCCAACCTGTGCTTACTTAAATGGAGAATATGGAATTAAAGGTTACTATGTTGGAGTTCCTGCAGTTTTAGGAAAAAAAGGTGTGGAGAAAGTAATTGAATTATCCTTGAATGAAGAAGAAACTGCATTGCTAAATAATTCTGTTAATGCAGTTAAATCTCTTGTTGCTGATATGGAGAGGTTAGGTTTTTAATTAAAAACGTGGCTGTCTAAAAAGTAAAATTTCTTGAGAAAATTAATAAAACTAATTTAACTTGATTTAAAGTTACTTTTTAGACAGCCTCTATGTTATTTTACAATTACTTCTTTTTGTAAAAATAATTTTTGAAGTTCTCTTTTTGCTCTGTTCTTCCATGCACCTTTATGATATGCATATCCAGCAATGAGTGGCATTGCCAATGTAGCTTCTGAGTAAACCATTTGTTCATAAGTAGTTTCAACTTTACCCCAAGAACTTGCTTCTTTTAATGTTGAACTCGAAAGTGCGCCATCTCTAACATCAGCTACAGTAATCTGAATGGCATATTTATGCATTGGTGCATTTTCTTTTAAGATGTCTGCAGCTACAACTATATCCTGAGTGAAGTTTTTTGGGACACCACCGCCAATCATAAATATTCCTGTTTCTTTGCTGTTTAATTTTATTTGTGTTAATTCATAAAAATCTTTACCTGAATCAAAAGAAACATGCTTTTCTGGGTTATTATGCTGATGCATTACAATTCCAAATCCAGCAGAACAATCTGAAAAAGCAGGAACAAATATTGGTACATTATTTTTGTAAGCAGCATAAATTACAGAATCCTCAACTTTGGGACCACCATTTTCATCAAGATATTTTCCAAAATGCCACAATAATTCTCTTGATGAATAAGGTTTAGGTTCAAGACTGTCGAAAATTTTAGCTGTAGTTTCATCGCAAATTCTTAATTCATCTTCATCTATAAAAGTATCATAAATTCTATCGATGTGTAACTCTCGGAGTTCATTATCATCTACAAAAGGACTTCCAATATAATGCTTAAAACCAAGTGCCTCGAAGAAATCCTGGTCTACCATAATTGCACCAGTAGAAACAATAACATCAATCATATTATTTGATACTAAATCGTAAACAACTTTTTTAAGTCCAGCGCTAAAAAGACTTCCGGCAAGTGTGAGAATTACTGTGCAGTCATTATCCCGTAACATCATGTCATATATTCTTGCTGCACGATTTAAATCTCTTGCACTGAAAGCCATATGCTCCATTGCATCAACCAATTTAACAACATTATGTTCTTTAATGTCTATATGCTTAATTATTTTTTGAAGATAATCTTTCTTTGCTGCCATATTTTTTCCCTTTATTATTTAATCTTTGAGTGCAAATATAATTATTCCTGCAACAATAATACGAGCACACAATAATCTTCTAAAAAAAATATTTTGCAAGTTTTAATATTCCTTGTTCCCATGCACTTGTGTGATTTATTCCTTTTTTATTTTTAATGATTTCTATATTGTTCAAATACCATTGATAATTTCTAATAAGAGCATCTTGATTGGAATATTTTGGGTTAAATCCTAAAATTTTTTCTGCTTTTTCTATGGATACATATGAATCGCAATTTATCGTTTCATAAATCCATTTGTATAGTGGTGAAATATTTAATTTTTCAAATATTCTGAGTAAAAAAACTGCAGGCGTAACTGGAAGTGTTATAATCTTTTTGCCAAAATTAGCATAGTCGAGAACTGCCTGAAAATCTTCTTTTATTGATTGGAAATTTTTAGCACCAATATTAAAAGTGTCATTTACAATTTTTTCAGGAAGCAGGGAGCATTTATAAATAGCATAGCATAAATCTTCTACATCGAGTAATTGATATTTATTTTCCCCTTTGCCAATGATAGGGAAATTTTTCCCTTCACTTGCCCATTCGAATAAAAGAGCAAAGACTCCAAGCCGTTCGGGACCAATAAAAGTTTTTGGCCTTAATATTGGGATACACATTCCCTGTTTTCGAAACTCTAAACAAATATTTTCAGCTTCAATTTTGGCTTTCCCATAATCTCCAACTCCACAGAGTCTATCTTCTTCATAAATTGGATGATGGTCGGGTATTCCGTAAACTGCTGTTGATGATATATGAATAAATTTTTTGACTTTATACTTTTCAGCATAATTCAGTAAATTTTTTGTTCCTTCAACATCAATTGAAAAAATTTCTTCCCTACTATAGAGTGGCAATGCAGCCGCTGTATGGATTACAATATCCACATCTTTCATAACATCATTTATTAAGCTTGAATTTCTAATATCTCCTTTAATTATTTTTATTTTTGATTTTACATCATCATAATTGAATTCAGAAATGTCAATTGATGTAATATCATTTTCATTATTGTTCAATAAAAACCTTATTAAATTAATTCCAAGAAAACCAGCTCCACCAGATATCAGGTAACGCATAATTATTTGTTATTTAATTGTTCAAAATGTTTTTGCTAATTTAATAAAAGAAAAATTAATCGTATGAATATTGATCTGAAATCATAATTAGAAATAAAGAAATGCAATAGTTCCATTTTTCAAAGCTTGATTTTAGAGACTATGCTTATTATTTTGGCAACACTTAAAACTTAGAAAACGGAGGTTACAATGGCAAATGAAGATAATGGAATGGTAAAAGGATTATTAATTGGATTTTTAACAGGAGCTGCAGTTGGTTCTATCATTGCATTACTTTTTGCACCAAAATCCGGGAAAGAACTGAGAGAAGATATTAAGAAAAAATCTCAG
>JARYLX010000171.1 GCA_029907415.1 Melioribacter sp. | reverse complement strand
TATTTGTCCTGTTCCTTTCATTGATTCGCGATTTACAAGAACAGGCGGGAATATTTCTTTATAACCGTGATACTGCAGATGATAATCAAGCATAAAATTAATTAAAGCTCTCTCAAGAGTAGCACCTTTACCTTTATAAAGTGGAAATCCTGAGCCTGATATTTTTGTGCCTCGTTCAAAATCAAGTATGTCAAGTTTTTTTCCAATTTCAATATGGTCAAGAACCTTAAAATCATATTCAAAAGAAAAACCTTCGGGTAACCATCGACGAACCTCAACATTATCTTCTGCTGTTTTTCCTACAGGCACAGAAGAATGAGCAAGATTTGGCGTCCAGCGCAAAATTTCTTCTAACTTTTCTTCTACTTCTTTTAATTGTTTATCAAGTTCTGAAATTTCATCTCCGACTTTTTTCATTTCTTCAAATATAGATGTTGTATCTTCTCCGCGTTTTTTCATTTGAGGAATTTGAGATGAAACTTTGTTTCGAAGTGCTTTCAGTTCATCTGTTTTTGCAATTAATGTTCTTCTTTTTTCATCCAGTTCAAGAATATCATTAACTACATCAGCAGAATTTTTATTTAATAATCCCTGCCTAACTAAATCAGGATTTTCACGAATGAATTTGATATCGAGCATAGTAATTTCCCTTAAAAGTTAAATTCAATTTCTATGGTATTTTTCTTTTTATTATAAAAAATAATATGAGTATTTATGTTATCAAGTAATTCTGGTTTGTTCTTATAAGTAATTGGTTTTATAGAGACGGGAGTGTTACCAACATATCCATCAATACCTTTAGCTTCATCTTCTTTATCAGCAATTTTATAATCAAGGGCTTTAATTAATGCCAATTTTTTTATAATTGCTTCTTGAAACCGCAAGCCAATAAATGTCTTTACTAAAACTAAATCACCAACCCATTTTCTTATAACTTCTATATCTATCTCCTCCATGATTATTTTAAATTTTTTAATCATCTCATAAATCTTATTAGCAGCATTTTCAATAGCCGAAAGATTTTTTTCTTGATACCATTCAAACCATTCATCAAAATTAATCCTTGGGAATTCTTTTATCAAATCACTTAATTTTCCAACAACTTTTGGTCTTGTCCCTTGTGCAAAGCGATTTGCCAAATTAATTATCGGAGATACATATTTTTGAAAATCTGTTTCCTGAATTTCCAATAATTGTTGAATTTCTTCATTTGAGATTTCGGGTTTCATTCAGTAATACTTGCTAATTTTTCAAATTTTTTTCTGTATTTATAATTAATTAACGTATCCACATCTACTAATTTATTTTTTATTAGATGTGCATTTATAAAAGTTTTATTTTTAAGAAAAAGATAGGCCAACAAATTATTTTCATCGTCATATTTAATCTCATCAAACTTAAGAAATACTGGATTTCCTTTGGTTATATTTTTAATGAACTCGATTGTTTTTTGTTCGTCTTTTAATTTTGGTTTTACACCTAATAACTTTATTAATTGACCAGAATTTAATCTTATTTTGTTTGGTGTTAATACTTCATTTACATAATAATATTTATTGTTGGAAACTTCATTACCTGTAATTTTTGAACCAAAAGTTAATTTCCTTGGGTCAATTTTTTTATCAAATTGAATCGGGTCCCTAAATAAATACGGCAGTGTATTTAAATTAAATTGAACCGGACCTTGTTCGATAAATTCAATTGAAAAATCTTTTTCAAAAAGTTGATGCTCTTTTACTTTTAATTTTTCTTCTATAATACTTTTATATTTTTTATTAATTTCATATCCAATTGAATTTCTTTGCAAATGGATTGCAGCTAAACTTGTTGTTCCACTACCACAGAAAGGGTCTAAAACAGTTTCTCCTACAAAACTAAACATTCTTATTAACCGTCTTGGTAATTCTTCTGGAAACATTGCTAAATGCCCATTTTGTCTTTCGCCCGAGAAGTTCCAGTGCCCGGAAAAATAATCATTCCATTCTTCTTGAGTAAGTTTTGATTTTTCTTTCTGTTCTTTTGTGGGCTTAGGAGGTTCCCCCAGTTTCTTGAAAATTAATATAAATTCATAATCAATTTTAATTATTCCATTTCTCGGGTAAGGATAAGAACCCATCACAGAGGCACCGCCTGTTGTGTTCGATGTTGTAACTTTTTGCCATATAATTGCACCCATGTAATCAAAACCAATAGTTTCACAGAATCGAATTATCTCCGTTCTAATAGGAATTACTTTATATCTTCCATAATAAACCGATCTTGCAAATTGATCTCCAATATTTATACATAATCTGCAACCTTTATGTAAAACACGATGACATTCTTGCCATACCAAATTCAAATTATTTATATAATCTTCATATGTATCATCAAAACCAATTTGGTCGGGATGTCCATAGTCTTTTAATTGCCAATAAGGTGGTGATGTAATTATCAAATGAACAGATTCATCTTCTACTTCTTTCATACATCGAGAATCGCCAAATATGATTTTGTGTTTTGTTTTATTCATAATAACTACATCTCTAAATTAAATCTGTTCATAATCATTCTTTTCAATTAATTTTTGTATATAATTTTCAATTACACTTATCAATTCCTTAGCATTTTTAATTTGAGTCATCACATGAGATTATGTAAAAATCATCATAATCTGATTGAATTCTTATATTGAATGCGGTGCTAACTATTTTTAAGTACTTTTTATCAATTTTACCTGTGCTAATATATTTTTGATTAAATAAATGAATTATACCGGAATGTTTTTTTGAATCAACTTTATCAAAAGCTAGCAATGCTCTAATTGCATGAAACATTGCGTAATAAGAACGATTAATTGATTGAAGGAGTAAATTTTCATCTAATAATTTTTCTGCTGCTTCTAAATCATTCTTTGCTTTCTCTACTCTATATATAGCAAGTTCTTTTAAGCTATGATTCATAAATAATTTGTCCTTCATTCAAAATATTTGAATAAAATGGAAGTATATCTTTATACTTCACAAAATATTCAGTATTTATAACAATTAACGTAATAATTATTCCATACTTAAGAGTAAGTTCGCTTACAATATCGCCTATTAAATTGTTATAAGAACTCATCTCAAATGTTGGTACATTTACAATAGCCGCGAAATCTATATCTGAATCTTCATCGTAATCACCCCTAACATATGACCCATATAAAAAAACTTTTTCTAGTTTTGCACCAAAAATTTCTTTAGCTGCTATTTCTACTTCTTTTTTTAATTCTTCAATATTTATCATAGTTTACTTTACCACAATATTATAAATCTTATTAGGCACATAAATTTCTTTTACAATCTGTTTACCGTTAACATATGATTTCACTTTTTCATCTTCATATACTCTAACTTTAACTTCTGATTCGGACAAATCTGCCGGCATTTCAATTTTTGCCCGCACTTTACCATTTATTTGAACAACAATTAATACATTTTCTTTAATCAGTGCTGCAGGATCAGCTTCGTACCAGAACGGATTTTCAAAAATAGATTTTTCTTTCCCTATTATATTCCAGCATTCTTCTCCAAGATGCGGTGCAAGCGGAGAAATCATCAATGCAAATCTTTCAAGTGCATAAGTCTGCAAATCTTTTCTGCATTCATTTAGATTTTTTAAATCATTTAACAATTCCATCATAGCAGCAACAGCTGTATTAAATCTGAAATTATCAATTTCTGAATCTATCTTAGTTAAGGTTTGATTTATTTTACGATAGATAATTTTTTCAGCTTCATTTAATTCCGAAATTTCATATTTATCTTTTGAAGGAAATTCTTTTGCAATTCCTTGATAAGAATTAAAGAGTGTATAAACTCTTTGAACAAATCTATCAACCCCAATAATTCCTTTATCACTCCAATCACCGCCCAATTCGTATGGTCCCATAAACATCAAATACATTCTGAAAACATCTGAGCCGAATTGTTCAATAAATGTATTCGGGTCAACAACATTTCCTTTTGATTTAGACATCTTAGCACCTTGATTTGTAATTGTGCCTTGATGAATTAATTTAAGAAATGGTTCATCACTATTTACAAGTCCAATATCACGTAAAAATTTATGAATGAATCTTGCATACAGCAGATGCATAGTTGCGTGTTCTGCCCCTCCAACATAAACATCAACAGGAGTCCATTTATTTGCCAAATCTACATCAAACATTCCATTTTCATATTTTGGATTAAGATAACGTAAATAATACCAGGATGAATCAACAAATGTATCCATAGTATCGGGGTCTCGTTTAGCAGGTTTACCACACTTTGGACATGTTGTGTTTATAAATTCTTCACAGCTTGCAAGCGGTGAACCACCTTCTGGTTTAAAATTTACTTTATACGGTAATACAACGGGTAATTGCTCTTCTGGTACAGAAACCTCACCGCATTTATCACAATGAACAATTGGAATTGGAGTTCCCCAATAACGTTGACGGGAAATTAACCAATCCCTCAATCTATAATTTATTGTTCTTTTTCCAACTCCCGCAGCTTCAAGGTCTTCTGAAATTTTTTGAATACCAACATCCGAGTTCAATCCATTATATTTACCAGAATTAATCATAATTCCAACATCTGTATAAGCAGCTGTAAGTTCATCTTCTTCTTTCGTTCCGGGTTGAAGAATTACTTTCTTAATTGGCAAATTAAATTTTTTTGCAAACTCAAAATCTCTTTCATCGTGACCTGGAACTGCCATAACACAGCCTGTACCATAAGTTGCCAATACATAATCAGCAATCCAGATTGGAACTCGTTCACCATTGACAGGATTAATTGCATAAGCACCCGTAGGCACACCTGTCTTTTCTTTTACTGTAGAAGTTCTCTCAACTTCGGTTAAAGATTTTATTGAATCAATATATTTTTCGACTCCTTCACGAAACTCTGGTTTTGTAATTTTCAGAACTAAATCATGTTCAGGAGCTAATACAACATAAGTTACACCAAATAATGTATCTGGTCTTGTTGTAAATACTTTTATTTTCTCATCGTGTCCTTCAATTTGAAAATCAATTTCAGTTCCATAACTTTTACCAATCCAGTTTATTTGCATTATTTTAGTTTTTTCTGGCCAATCTATTTTATTTAATCCATCAAGAAGTTCATCAGCATATTGAGTAATCTTGAAGAACCATTGAGTAAGATTTTTTTGAATTACAGTTGTTCCGCAGCGTTCACAGCCGCCATCATTTAAAACTTGTTCACGAGCTAAAACTGTTTGACAGGAAGGACACCAATTAACCGGTGCATTTTTTCTATAAGCCAATCCTCTTTTATACATTTGAAGGAAAAGCCACTGATTCCATTTATAATATTCAGGAACACATGTCATTAATTCTGCATCCCAATCATACATTCCGCCCATTCGATTCAACATTTTTCTAATATCCCTGATATTTTGCAATGTACTATCTTGTGGATGAATTCCTGTTTTAATTGCATAATTTTCTGCAGGTAAGCCAAATGCATCGTAACCCATTGGTTCGAACACATTAAAGCCTTTTAATTTTTTATAACGAGCAAAAGAATCTGTAGGTCCATAATTATACCAGTGCCCAATATGCATTTTTGCACCGGAAGGATAAATAAACATTACAAGCACATAAAGTTTTTTATCAATTTTTGATAAATCTGTTTTAAATACTTTTTTTTCTTCCCAGAATTTTTGCCACTTTAATTCGATTTCTTCAAATGGGTATTTCATAGCTCACACAAATTTGTTTGAAATTAATTAGAAACTTATCAAAAACGAAAGGGTTTATCAAGAAAACTGCTTGGTTATTATGAAATAACTTATTTTATAATCTTGATTTTAATTCAGCCCATTCATCTTACTTCATCAATATCATCTTCTTCACAAAAAAATTACCTTCAGTTTGAAGTGTATAGAAATATACACCGCTTGAAAGTTTTGATGCATTAAATTCCACTTTATAATTTCCTGGTTCTTTTACTTCATCTACCAATGTTTGAATTTCTCTTCCTAAAGCATCATAAACTTTCAGAATTGCTCTGCTTGATTTTGATATTTGATAATTAATAATTGTAAAAGAATTAAATGGATTGGGATAATTTTGATATAATGCAAACTCTTTTGGAGCAGGTTCTTCATTTGAAACATCTGAAATTAAAGAAATATATTTTTCTCTGCTAAGTCGAATAGCATTTCTAAGTTCGTTCAAATTTTCACCTGCAGCAAGAACAAATGCAACTGGCAAAGTTTCACCTGCCGAAATATTAAATGGTCCCCCTGAAATTGTAAACGAAACATCTGCCGGACCTGCACCTTTGTTTACAATTCCACTTGAAAGCGAAATCCATTTATCTTTCTTAGTAAATCCTCCTGATTCTATGTCAAACAAAGTAACTTCATTATAAATTGGATAGAATCCATATTTATCAGAAGAAATTAGTGCTGTCAGGTATCTCTATGATATCGTGTACACGGTTGATGTCACGTATGCAAGCAGGAATCTGACCTGTGATACTTTTATTGTTACTCCGGAGTATGTGGATTCTGTTTATAATGGCTATAATGATGTAGTCTTGGTGTTCATATCAGAGGATACTACATATAGTAATCTTAGCAAGGATTTGGATTTTCCATATTATAAAATTTA
>JARYLX010000170.1 GCA_029907415.1 Melioribacter sp. | reverse complement strand
CTCTTTTCTTTCTCATAAACTATTTTGCTTTTGGTTTTTTAGTTCCGTATTTAGATCTACCTTTTTTTCTATCTTCAACTCCGCTTGCGTCGAGAGTTCCTCTTATAATATGATAACGTACACCAGGCAAATCTTTAACTCTCCCACCTCTAATTAATACTATAGAGTGTTCCTGTAAATTATGACCTTCTCCAGGAATATATGCCGTAACTTCTATTCCATTAGTCAATCTAACTCTCGCAACTTTTCTAAGAGCTGAATTAGGTTTTTTAGGAGTAGTAGTATAAACTCTTGTACATACACCACGTTTCTGAGGATTACCTTCCAGAGCTGGTGCTTTATTCTTAGCTTTTACTACTTCTCTTCCTTTTCTTACCAACTGATTAATTGTTGGCACTAATATTCCTCCAAATTTTTTCTTTTAAGTAAAAATTCAGACTCAAAATTTATTGATTATCAACCCAATTGTCAAGAAATCAATTTATATTTTTGAATTTTTTAAGCAGATTCTTCTTCAACTCCTTCCTTTGGAATAGCCTCTTTTGCTTCTACTTCTTCTTCTGTCAGAATAATATTTTTATATTTTTTCAGGCCAGTACCTGCAGGGATTAAATGTCCCATAACAACATTTTCTTTAAGTCCAATTAGATAATCAGTTCTTGCTTCAGTTGCTGCATTTGTAAGAACTTTTGTTGTTTCCTGGAATGACGCAGCAGAAATAAAGCTTTCTGTAGATAAAGCAGCATGTGTTATACCTAATAATATATTCTCAAATGTAGCAGGTTCTGCATCTCTTACTTTCATAGGTTTTTTGCCTTTACGAGTTAAATCCGCATTAATTTCTCTGTATTTTGAACGAGGTATTAATTGACCTGCTTTATATTTAGATTGTCCTGGGTCAATTATATAAACCATATTTTTAATGCGTTCATTCTCTTCAAGTAATCTATTTCTGTCAACCAAATCTTCTTCAATAAAATTAGTGTCGCCTGCAGAAATTATTTTCAGTTTTTGCAACATTTGACGAACAATGATTTCTATATGCTTATCATTAATTTTTACACCCTGTAAACGATACACATCTTGAATTTCATTTACAAGATATTCTTGAACGGCATTAGGACCTTTAATCTTTAAGATATCATGAGGATTAATTGGTCCATCTGTAATTTTTTCTCCAGCTGGAATTTCGTCACCTTCCTGAACAAGTATATGCTTTCCATAAGGAACAGAATATACTTTTTGAATTGAACCATCTAGTGATTCTATAATTATATCTCTTGCACCTTTTTTACGCGGTCCAAATTTTACTCTCCCTTCAATTTCTGAAACTATTGCTGGGTCATGCGGACTTCTTGCTTCAAATAATTCTGTTACTCTTGGCAATCCGCCTGTAATATCTCTCGTTTTAGCAGTTGCCTTTGAAATTTTTGCCAATACGGTTCCTGGCTGTATAACCTCACCTTCTTCAACTGATAAATATGCTCGTGTTGGAATATTAAATATCTTTTCATTTCCATTATCATCTTTAATTAAAATGCTTGGTGTAAGATTTTTGTCTTTTGATTCTATAACAACTTTCTGAACATGCCCTGTTTGTTCATCTGCAACCTGTTGATAAGTAACATTATCAACTAAATCAACAAAGCTAACTTTTCCACCAATGTCAGAAACAATTACAGAGTTATATGGATCGTGATTATAAAGTGGCTGACCTTTAACAACTTTTTGACCATCTTCAACCATTAACTCTGCGCCGTAAGGTATTTCATATTTTTTAATTTGTCTATCATCTTCATCAAAAATACCAATTGAACCTCTTCTTCCTATTACAACTTTTACTTTTCCGAATACATCATTCTTTTCTACATAAGAAATTCTTTCGAATTTTATGGTTCCAGCTACATTGGTTTCAACTTGAGATTGACTTGCAATACGAGATGAAGTTCCACCAAAGTGGAAGGTTCTAAGAGTTAACTGAGTGCCTGGTTCTCCAATTGATTGAGCAGCTATGATACCAACTGCTTCACCAATTTCTACTAATTGACCTGTAGTTAAATTTCTGCCATAGCATTTTGCACATACTCCATGTTTAGCTTCACAGGTCAATACTGTTCTTATATAAACTTGATCAATATTAGCTTCATCTATTTTTTCTGCAATTTCTTCTGTTATTAATTGTCCAGCTTCTACTATTAGTTCATCTGTTTTAGGGTCATATACATCTTCCTGAGCAACACGACCAATAATTCTTTCAGCAAGTGGTTCTCTTTCTAATTCTACATCTTTAAGGGCTGTTACATAAATACCGCGGATAGTGCCACAATCTTCTTCTGTTACAATTACATCTTGCGCTACATCGCATAATCTTCTTGTTAAGTAGCCAGCATCAGCTGTTTTCAATGCGGTATCAGCAAGACCTTTACGAGCACCGTGTGTAGAAATAAAATATTCAAGAACTGATAGCCCTTCTTTAAAGTTGGCTACAATTGGATTTTCAATAATTTCACCAGATTGACCAGTTAAGCTCTTTTGTGGTTTTTGCATAAGACCTCGCATACCGGCAAGCTGACGTACTTGTTCTTGAGACCCTCTTGCACCTGAATCAACCATCATATGAAGTGAATTAAATCCATTCTGGTCATTTTTCAATCTTTCCATTAATGATTTTGCAACATTATTTGTTGTAAATGTCCATACGTCAATAATTTTATTATATCTTTCAGCATCGGTTATCAAGCCTTGTTCATGTTCATTCAAAATACTGTTTACCTTTTTATTTGCTTCTTCAATTAATTTTACTTTTTCATCCGGAATAACCATATCACTAAAACTAATTGAAATACCTGCAGCAGTTGCATATCTATAACCTAATTCTTTAACATCATCAAGGAATTTAGCAGTCACTTCATTGCC
Source organism: Melioribacter sp. (assembly GCA_029907415.1). Taxonomy (GTDB): domain Bacteria; phylum Bacteroidota; class Ignavibacteria; order Ignavibacteriales; family Melioribacteraceae; genus Rosettibacter; species Rosettibacter primus. The sequence continues at coordinate 3,750 of JARYLX010000170.1, read as the reverse complement.
TAATTTCATAAACATTTTATAAATCAATCCACTAAATGTTTTCTTAACTAGCAATTCATTTATGAATCCCATTTCTTTGGGAACTATTTGATTAAATATTACACGGCCAACAGTAGTTTCTAACAATTTATCTTCATATTTTACTTTAATACGAGCATGCAAATCAACTGCTTTGGAATTATATGCAATTATAACTTCTTCCATACTGCTAAAGATTTTGCCTTCTCCTTTTGCACCAGGTCTAACCTTAGTTAAATAATAGCAACCTAAAACTATATCCTGAGTTGGTATTACTATAGGCATTCCATTTTGAGGAGAAAGAATATTATGAGAACTAAGCATTAAAATTGAAGCTTCAAGTTGTGCCTCATAAGAAAGGGGCACATGAACTGCCATTTGATCACCATCAAAGTCAGCATTAAATGCGGTACATACCATAGGATGTAACTGAATAGCTTTACTATCTATTAATCTTGGCTGGAATGCTTGAATACCGAGACGGTGCAATGTTGGAGCTCTATTAAGTAGAACTGGATGACCATCAATTAATTTTTCAAGAATTTCCCAAATGATTGGGTCTTTTCTATCTACAGCTTTGCGAGCACTTTTAACTGTTTTGTAATGTCCTCTTTCAATCAGCTTTCTTATAATAAAAGGTTTGAACAGTTCAACTGCCATATCCTTAGGCAATCCACATTCATGCAATTTAAGTTCAGGACCGACAACAATCACAGAGCGGCCTGAATAATCCACACGTTTACCTAGCAAGTTTTGACGGAATCTTCCTTGCTTACCTTTAAGCATATCACTCAATGATTTAAGAGGACGATTACCATCACTTCTTACTGCACTTGCCCGTCGTGAATTGTCAAATAAAGCATCAACTGCTTCCTGAAGCATTCTTTTTTCATTTCGAAGAATTACTTCAGGTGCTTTAATTTCTATTAATCTTTTAAGACGATTATTCCTTATAATGACACGGCGATACAAATCATTTAAATCACTTGTTGCAAAACGCCCACCTTCAAGAGGTACAAGTGGTCTAAGTTCAGGAGGAATTACTGGAATAGCAGTTAATACCATCCACTCAGGTTTATTTTGAACTTTCCCTTCTTTTTCTCTGAAAGCTTCCAATACACGAAGACGTTTTAATATATCACTTCTTTTTTGTTGAGAAGTTTCATTTACAAGTTGAGCTTTTAATTCCTGAAATGTTTTTTCAATATCTGTATTTTTAAGCAGTTCTTTAATAGCTTCGCCACCTATTTTAGCAACAAATTTTTTGGGGTCGTTATCTTCAAGTGCATCATTATCATGAGGAAGAGATTGAACAATTTCATAATATTGTTCTTCTGAAATCAAGTCTTTTTTATTCAAACCAGTTGGACCCGGATTAATAACCACATAAGATTCATAATAAATTATTCTTTCAAGTTCTTTTGTGGTCATTCCAATAATATTGCCAATTTTGGAAGGGAGTGCTTTAAAAAACCAGATATGAACAACAGGAACAGCAAGTGCAATATGGCCCATTCTTTCGCGGCGAACACTCTTAAGTGTAATTTCAACACCACATCTGTCGCATACAATTCCTTTATAACGAATACCTTTGTATTTGCCGCATGCACATTCCCAATCTTTAACGGGTCCAAATATTTTTTCGCAGAACAAGCCATCTTTTTCGGGTCTGAATGATCTATAATTAATTGTTTCGGGTTTAGTAACTTCGCCTTTCGATCTATTAAGAATATCATCAGGGCTTGCAAGGCTGATAGTTAACTTTTCAATTGTCTTAGCTTTTGTATCTTGAGTTTTAGTTCGCATAATTTTTCTCCTTAATTTTTATACGCTTATGCGGCTTCTAACGGTTAATTAATTTTTATCTCAAGGCCTAAACCTTGAAGTTCTTTAATCATAACGTTAAAGGCTTCTGGAACATTTGGTTCCGGTATATTTTCGCCTTTAACAATAGCCTCGTATGTCTTAGCTCTTCCTGCAACATCGTCACTTTTAACCGTTAAGATTTCCTGTAATGTATGAGCCGCACCATAACCTTCTAGAGCCCAAACTTCCATTTCACCAAATCTTTGTCCACCAAACTGAGCTTTTCCACCAAGTGGTTGTTGAGTAATCAATGAATATGGTCCTATTGAGCGAGCATGAATTTTGTCGTCAACCATATGACCAAGTTTCATCATATAGATATATCCACATGTAACTTTTTGATGGAATCTTTCTCCAGTTCTTCCATCATAAAGCCATGTTTTACTGCCTTCATCAAGTTCAGCTTGTCTTAACCATTCTTCGACATCTTTAACACCTGCTCCATCAAAAATTGGCGTTTCAAATTTTACTCCTAATTTTTTACCTACCCAGCCTAATGCAGTTTCATAAAGCTGACCAAGATTCATACGGGATGGAACTCCAAGTGGATTTAATACAATGTCAACAGGAGTGCCATCTTCATGATATGGCATATCTTCAACTGGAACTACTTTAGCAACTACACCTTTATTACCATGTCTTCCTGCCATTTTATCGCCAACCTGGATTTTTCTTTTCTTAGCCACATACACTTTAGCTAATTGCGTTATTCCAGGAGGCAATTCGTCACCTGATTGTATTTTCAGTTTTTCTCTCTTATAATTTTCCTCAATTTCAGCTACAACTTTGAAATAATTAGAATATAATTTTCTAATCAATTCATTTGTATGTTTTCTTTCGAACCAATCTTTGGTATAATCAAGTCTTGTTACATCTTCAATATCAGCAAAGGTTGAGTCTTTAATCACTGTTCCACTTCTTAGAACAACAGTTCCATCAAGGTTGCGAATACCAGTTGTAGTTTTTCCTGAAGTTATTTTAGTTAACTTTTCGACAAGTTTTTTATAATAATTTTCTTGTTGTTTTTTATAAGAATTTTCTAATTCATCTAATTGTTTTTTCTCGAGCTTTTTAGCTTCTGCATCTTTTTTCTTTCTGCTAAATAATCTTGTTTTGATTACAACTCCTTTTAATCCTGGAGGAGCTTTTAATGATGCATCTTTAACATCTCCAGCTTTATCACCAAATATTGCTTTGAGTAATTTTTCTTCTGGAGTAGGGTCTGATTCACCTTTGGGCGTAATCTTTCCTATTAAAATATCACCTTCTTTTACTTCTGCACCTTCACGAACAATTCCATTTTCATCTAAATCTTTTGTAGCTTCTTCACTTACATTGGGAATATCTCTTGTTAATTCTTCTTCGCCCCGTTTTGTTTCTCTAACTTGAAGTTCAAATTCTTCTATATGAATTGAAGTAAATACATCTTCTGCTACCAATCGTTCACTTATTACAATTGCATCTTCAAAATTATATCCATTCCATGGCATGAATGCAACAGAGATATTTCTACCAAGTGCAAGTTCTCCCTTATCCATAGATGGACCATCAGCAAGTACATCTCCCTTCTTAACTTTTTGTCCTGTGACTACAACTGGACGTTGTGAAAAACAAGTTTCTTGATTAGTTCCAGCAAACTTTGTTAAGTTGTATTCGACTCGTCGTTCATCGTCAAAACTTACAAGTGCTTCTTCGGAATCAAGATTCATGTTGTATCTTACAATAATTTTTCTCGCATCTGCATACTCTACAACACCATCATCTTCTGCTAAGATAAGAAGTCGTGAATCTCTTGCTACTTTATATTCCATTCCTGTTCCAACAATTGGTGCTTCGGGAACTAAAAGAGGGACTGCCTGTCGTTGC
>JARYLX010000016.1 GCA_029907415.1 Melioribacter sp. | reverse complement strand
TTTTTCCAGGTCACGAAGATGAATCTTCTATTGGTAATGAAAAACAATTTAATTCTTACTTGACGAATTTATAATTTGATTTAAGTTTTTTTTATAAATAATTTTCCATTGAAATCATTCTTGATTACAATTATGTGACATAATTATAAAAATGAAGACGAATAACTTAAAAAATCAATTTTACTTTTTATTTACACTTCTGTTTATATACATATTACTTTTTGAATTAATTCTTCCAATCAATAAAATATTACCTAAACCATCTCTGCTAATTGAATCTTTTTCTTCAATTTGGGCAGATTATAATTTATTAGCTTCAATGGCATTAACAACTACTTGCGTTTATTTCTCTTTAACTTTAGCTTCAGTTTTTGTCTTTGTTATCTTCAAACATTTACTTTATTATATAAATTTATTTAAGGAAATTTATAATACCATTGCATTTTATAAATATATACCTTCATTATTCCTCGTTGTCATTTTTATTTTCTGGTTTAATGATTCCATCATTGCCGAATTTATTTTTGGATTTATCTTTGTTGCCGCATTATTAAAAATTTCATTGTTTGATGAGATGAAAAATATTAAAGAAGAATATTACATAGCTGCAAAAAACTTAGGATTGAGTGAAAAAGAAATTTTTCAAAAAGTAATTTTTAAGTCACTCGAACCGTCACTATTTCAAAAATTAATTCAAATTCATTATTCATTATGGATAATTATTTTAATTTATGAATATATTGATGGAAATGGTTTCGGGGGAGCTTACAGAAAAATATTATTATATAATGATTTTGCTGGAATTTTTGCTTTGACATTAATTATAACATTACTTATCTGGCTTGGGAGTTCATTACTAAAATTTATTCAAAAAAAATATTTTTTCTGGGAATTATAAATGATTGAAGTAAAAAATTTATCTAAAGAATTTGTGGATGAATATGGAGTAAAAAATATTTTATTCAGAAATCTTTCGTTTAATATTGGCGATAAAGAGTTTACATCTGTCCTAGCACCTGTTGGTGCCGGTAAATCTTCTTTATTAAAAATCATAAAAGGTATTGAAAAAAATTTCAATGGAAATATTATCAATGATTTTAAAAGTCAAATTTTTTTAATCCCCTCTAAACCAGCATCCTTTCCATGGCTTACAGTAAAAGAAAATATCTTGTTTGGAATAAAAAAATATGATGAAAATAAAGTAAAAAAGATTATAGAATTTGTTGGATTAGATGGTTATGAATTTCATATACCGAATAATCGAAGTTATGGATTTAGATTTAGAATTTTATTAGCGCAAGCTCTTATTCGTAATTCATCCTTAATTTTACTAGATGAACCATTTACAATTATGGATGCACAAAGCCGTGGTGAAATTTTAATCTTAATTAAAGAAGTTAAACATGAATTTGAAGTTTCATTTCTTTTAACAACAACAAACATAAACGAAGCAATATTTCTTTCCGATAAAATTTATTTAATGAAAAAAAATCCAGGTGAAATAATAAAATCAATTGAAACCAATTTTGGGAGCGAAAAAGATTTTTCAATTTTTAACTCGTATGAATTTATTAAAGTAAGAGAAGAAATAATCAATATTTACAAATCACTTGACTATTCAAATATGTTTTCCGATTTAATTGTTTAATTACATTTTTAGACAATTTTCATTTTAAGTTGTTTTTGTTGAAATAAATAATAAAACTTTTTAAGTATTTACTTGACAAAATTTTCATAAGACATTAAATTGCAAACAAAATTCAAATACGGAGTGTGTGTGAAAAAAATACTATTCCTACCGATTATTGTTCTACTTATTAATGCATGCGGTTCACTTAACTCAACAACAAAAACAAGCCGAACAATTTCAGATACCGTTAAAACATCGGGAATTCAATCAATTGTAAACGAAATGCTAGAAAATGCACGCAGGGATTATGTGAAAGCTCTTTATAAACAAAGATTGGGTTTTAAGGTTGAAGCTTTGAATTATTATGAATCTGCATTATCGACAATTAACAAACTTAGTTATTATCCTAATATCGAAGAAAATTCTACTTTCATACAGTTAGAGAATGCAATAGTAGATGATTATCAAAGTTATGTTGAAAGTTTAGAAGAATTGCCAGAAAATACATCGATAAGTGCACTTGAAGAATGGATGAATAAAAGAATTCCTGAAATTCCAATGCTTGAAGATTCTGTTGCAGTAATTGATGATAATTATACTACAGTAATAGTTGGGGATTTTCCTTTAGAAATAAATAAATATGTTGAAAAGTATATTGAATATTTTACTGGAAGAGGGAGAAGATATATAGAAACATGGCTTTCTCGTTCTGGTAAATTTTTCCCAATGATGGCAAAAATATTTGCAGAAGAAAAAGTTCCGCAGCAGTTAATTTTTCTTAGCATGCCTGAAAGTGGATTAAATCCAATTGCTCGTTCCTGGGCAAGAGCTGTTGGAATATGGCAGTTTATGAAAGGTACTGCCAGACTTTATGACCTGGAAATTAATTTTTATATTGATGAACGAAAAGACCCTGAAAAAGCAACTCGGGCTGCGGCACGGCATCTTCGCGATTTATATTATTCTTTGGGAGATTGGTATTTAGCACTTGCAGCTTATAACAGCGGTGAAGGAAGAGTACGTAAAGCAATGAGAAGAGCTGGGTCAAGTGATTTCTGGAAAATACTTCCTTATTTACCACGAGAGACAAGAAATTATGTGCCGCAATATATTGCTGTAACATTGATTGCAAGTCAACCTGAAAAATATGGTTTTACTGATGTTCAGTATGAAAAACCTCATGATTATGCAGTCTATAGAATTAATGAGTCTATCGATTTGAATGTTCTTGCAAAATGTGCAGGAATTAGTGTTGATTTACTACGTGATATGAATCCTGAATTAACACAAAATGTTACCCCGCCTAATTATGATGGCGGCTATCCATTAAAAATTCCTTCTAAAGTTTATGATGTATTTGCTCAAAATCTTAAAAATTTACCCGACGATGCAAAACGTCAATATGTTATTCATACTGTTCAAGCAGGAGAAACTTTATATAAAATTGCTAATTTATATGATGTGAGTATTTCTCAACTTGCAGAATTTAATGGAATTTCTTCACGAAAAAAGTTGACTCCAGGTATTGAATTAAAAATTCCTAAATCTAATATCGATGTTGATGACCTCCCAATAAATACCGATATGCTTCCAGCTATTGAAGAAGAAATTACTTCACTTGATAATAACCCTTCTTACAAACTTCAAATTACAACTTCTACAAATGATGATAAGTATGCTCAGCTTTATTCAGCTATGTTGGAAGATTCCGTCGAGTTTATAGTTCCTGAAGGAAAAATTCCAGTTAACTATATTGTGAAAAGTAAAGATAATCTTGTTGATATTGCTGATTTATTTGATGTAAGAGTATCGGACATAAGAAACTGGAATAATCTTCCATATACAAGCACAGTAAAAGTAGGTCAGGAATTGACTATTTATGTTCCAAAAGACAAAGTTGATTATTATTCCAGAATTAACGAAATGAGCGAAAAAGAAAAGAGCGAAATTTTATTTGTAAACTCTGATGAAACATGGATTGAGCATAAAATAAGAAGCGGAGAATCATTATCAAGTATTGCTGCTAAATATGGAGTAACAGTAGCTCAATTGAAAGAATGGAATAATCTGAAAAGCAATAATATTTATAAAGGGAAAAAATTGGTTGTTTATTCTGGTAACACAAGAAATATGTCATTGAATTCTGCATCAAATAAAACAACAACAAAATATAAAGTTCGTAAAGGAGATTCATTAAGCGAAATTGCAACAAAATTTGGAGTTACAATAGCTCAGCTTAAAAAGTGGAATAACTTAAAATCAAATTCAGTTAGATTAGGACAAGTCTTAACTGTTCATGGCAATGAAGACATTCGTTCATATGGTGATAACACTGTTAAAAGAAATTCAAATGTTGTTAAATATGTTGTCAGGAAAGGGGATTCAATTGGTAAGATTGCACAGAACTTTAATGTTACTATAAATGATATTAAGAGATGGAACAACTTAAAAAATAATAATATTGTTGCTGGAAAAACATTGATACTTTACTCGGATAGTGAAGTAGATACCAAATCAAAAGTTAAGTCAACAAATAAAGATCTTATTGCAAAAAATAATACTACTGAAAAAGTTCAGATTCACAAAGTTAGAGAAGGTGAATCGCTCTGGACAATTGCAAAACTTTACAAAGTTCTTGTTGCTGATATAATTTCATGGAATAATCTTAAAAGTGACAAAGTAAAAATTGGCCAGGTTCTTAAGATTAGAAAATAAAAGAATAATTGATTACATTTGCACTGAAAATTTATTTAACTAATTAGTTCTTAAAAATAAAAAAGTCGTTAGGGGTGCTCCATTAAATGGGGCTGAGATTATACCCTCGAACCTGATCTGGGTAATGCCAGCGTAGGGAAACGGTAACAAAGAATAATTAAGTTACGCCGTTTTCCTCAAAAACGGCTTTTTTATTTCTAAAAATCTTGCATTTGCAAGGGAAGGAGGAATAAAAATGAAAAACTTAATTATTCTTTTTTTGTTTTTATTAAATAATATTTATGCACAAACTATAATAAATGGAAGAGTTTTCAGCTCTTCTAGTAAACAACCTTTATATTTAGCAAATGTTATAGTTAAAGGTACACATATCGGCACAAGTACAGATGAAAATGGAAAATTTATTCTTAAAGGAGAATTCAAAAGTTCTGATAAATTATTGATTTCGTATCTTGGTTATGAACCAAAGGAAATCTCAATTGAAGAACTATTAAAACTAACAGATAAAAATATATTCCTTGAAAGTAAATTAATAACTAGTCAAACTGTTCTTGTAAAAGGAACAATTGCTAAATCTGGTATAACACCGATAAGTTTTACTAAACTTGAACGCAGCAAAATTGCCGATACATATACTTATCAAGACATACCAGAAATATTAAGTTATACTCCATCAGCAACTTTTTATTCAGAAAATGGAAATGGGCTTGGATATAATTATTTGAGTATTAGAGGATTTGACCAGCGCAGAATTTCAGTCTCTATTAATGGAATTCCACAAAATGACCCGGAAGATCATAATGTTTACTGGATTGATTTCCCAGATTTACTTGAAAGCACAGAATTAATTCAAGTGCAAAGAGGAGCAGGTTCTGGTATAGCAGGTTATGCTGCAATTGGTGGTGCTATTAACATTATTACATCAACTTACTCCGACCAGCCTCGTGTGGAATTCTCTTCTTCAATTGGAAGTTTTAATACAAGAAAATATTCTGCCGCTGTTTCAAGTGGATTAATTAATAACAAATATTCAATTTATGCTAAGCTTTCTCAAACTTTGAGCAGTGGATATCGCAATTCGAGCTGGGTTGATTTAAAATCTTATCATTTATCTGCGGTTCGTTACGATGACAATCTAATTACACAGATCAATATTTTTGGTGGACCAATTGCTGATGGTCTTGCATATACAGGCTTACCAAAATTTGCCATAAAAGATAGAAATCTTCGTAAAGCAAATTATTCTTACTGGGAAGCAGATGAAAAAAATTATACTTACACACTCGAAAGACGACCAGATGAAATTGAAAATTTCTCACAACCTCATTTTGAACTATTAAATGAGTTTAAACTGAATGATAATGTAACATTTAACTCTGCTTTGTTTTTAGTTTTGGGCAATGGATTTTTTGATTATGATGGTTCATGGGCAGATACTACTTATTTCAGATTAACAAAAGAAAATGGATTTTATCCAACTGAAAATCCCGGGAATGTTTTGATTCGTGCAATGGTTGAAAATAAACAATGGGGTTGGATCCCTCGAGCAAGTATTAAACATAATAATGGTGAATTGATATTAGGCGGAGAACTTCGATTACATAACTCTATTCACTGGGGAAGTATTAATTATGGTGAAAATTTGCCGAAAGGTCTAACTAAAGATTTCCGTTATTATTACTATGAAGGTGGAAAAGACATACTGAGTTTTTTTGTAAATGAAAATTATCAGCTTACTTCAAATATCAACATACTTGCTGAAGCTCAATTATCTTATCATAAATATAAAATAAAAAATGAAAGATATGTGAATAATAATTTTAGTATTGATGACCTTTATTTTAATCCAAGATTTGGAATTAATTATCGTTATTCATCTGATTGGAATTTGTATTTTTCTTTTGCAAGAGTAACACGAGAACCAAGACTTAAAAATTATTACGATGCTGCTGAATCGAGTGGCGGGGCAGTTCCTCAATTTGAAACTAAACCTGATGGTACTTATGATTTTTCAAAACCACTTGTTAAACCAGAAACAATGAATAATTTTGAGTTAGGTTCTTCTTATTCTAAAGAAAATTTTATGGCATCATTTAATTTGTTTTATATGTTGTTCAAAGATGAAATTGTTAAGCGTGGTCAGGTTGATAGATTTGGTCAGCCAATTACAGGGAATATGGAAAGAACTATTCATTATGGATTTGAAGGAACATTTTCACTTAAACATAATGAAATTATTGAACTAACACTAAATGGTTCTTTGAGTAAAAATTATATTAGCAGCGGGGCTGCTTATTTTTATGACAAGAAAACTGCTTCAACTATTAAATTAGATTTATCAGGTAATCGAATTAGTGGATTCCCTGATATAACTTTCAATGCAATATTGAAAATGAATTACGAAAATTTGTTGGTTCAATTAACTGGCAAATATGTTGGTTCATTCTTTACTGACAATTACGACACCAAACTTGCTGATTATTTGAAAATTTATTCTAAGGCAGCTGATTATACCGACAATAAAGTGGATGCATATTTTGTTGCTAACTTTTATGCAAGTTATAATTTATTTGTAAATTCTTATTTGAAAAATATTAAGTTTTATGTGCAGATAAATAATATTTTTGATAATCTCTATGCAGCTTATGGTATTGGCAAAGAATTTTTCCCAGCTGCTGAAAGAAATTATTTATTTGGAGTTAAATTAAGTTTATGAAAAAATGCATAATTCTTGCTAATGGTGAGCCTCCGAAAAAATCAGTCATTAATTTTTTAGATAGCAAAGGTTATTCAACTTTGATTTGTGCTGACGGAGGCTCCAACTCCGCATTAAAATATGATTTGGTTCCCGATGTCATAATAGGTGACTTAGATTCAATTTTGCCTGAGACTTACGATTTTTATTATGATAAATGTAAAATTATAAAAATGAAAAGTCAGAATGATACGGATGTAGAAAAATGTTTGAAGTATGCAATTAAACAAGAATTTTATGAAGCAATTTTAATTGGAGCAACAGGAGATAGATTAGACCATTCATTCTGTAATCTTGGCATCGTTTTGAAATTTTTTGGCAAAATTAAAATTAGGGTAATTCATAAAAAATCTATACTTGAAGCTGTAACAGGTAAAATAAAATTACAAACTTATCCAGGTGAAATAATTTCAATTTATGGTTTTGATGGAGTAACAAGAATAAAATCATCTGGCTTAAAATATCCATTGAAAAATATTTCGCTTCCATTTGGCAAACGAGAAAGCACAAGTAATGTTGCTATTGGGAAATCAGTTGAACTTCATATAAAAAACGGCAAAGTATTCATGATTCGTGATTTTGAAATGATGAGAAAATATGGTCTCTTTTAGTTCTCTGGATATATTAATAATAAGTTTGTTCTTTCTTGTAATTCTAATTATTGGTTTAATACCAGCCAGAGAAAAAGAGGGGGACGCTTCAGAATATCTGCTTTCAGGTAGAAAAGTTGGTTTGTGGCTTTTTGTTTTAACCAATGTTTCCACCTGGTATGGTGGAATTCTTGGAGTAGGTGAATTTACTTATCGAAGTGGTTTGTTAAGCTGGTTTACTCAAGGGTTGCCATATTACATTTTTGCAATAATCTTTGCTTTTTTCTTTGCAGAGAAAATACGAAATGCAACTCTATTTACAATCCCAGATAAAATTGAAATAACTTATGGAAAAAAAGCAGGAATAATTTCTTCATTCTTAATATTCATACTGGTTTCGCCCGCACCATACATTTTAATGATTGGAAATTTAATTCAATTGGTTTTTGGAATTGACTTGTTCTGGTCATTAATTGCTGCTGCATTTTTTTCATCTATATACTTAATGAAAGGAGGATATAAATCTGACCTTTATACCGATGCGGTTCAGTTTTTTATAATGTTCATTGGCTTTATTTTAATTGTAGTAATTTCTTATTTGAAAGTAGGAGATTACAATTTTTTAAGAAATAATCTTCCAGCAACACATCTCAAATTAACAGGTGATGCTTCAATTGTATATGTTATAGTTTGGTTTCTTATTGCTTTATGGACATTTGCTGATCCGGGATTTCATCAAAGGTGTTATGCAGCTAAAAACGGGAAAATAGCTAAGCATGGAATTTTAATCTCTGTTATATTCTGGATATTATTCGATTTTTTAACTACTTCAACTGGACTTTATAGTCGTGCATTAATACCTGAATTAAAAAATCCTGTCTTATCATTTCCATTATATGCGGAAAAAGTATTAGGGTCTGGACTCAAAGGAATTTTTTATGCAGCTTTATTTGCAACTATTATTTCGACATCTAATAGTTTTTTATTTTTAAGTGGAACGACATTCGGTAGAGATTTCATTTATAAGTTAAAAAAAGAAAAAAGAGAAGATAAAATTCCAATGTATACACGTTCGGGTATTTTTGTATCAGCAGTTCTTTCAGTAATTCTCGCATATAATATTCAATCAGTTATATCGTTATGGTATTTAATTGGGAGTATATGTATTCCTGGAATAATAATATTAATTTTTGGTGCTTACTATGAAAAAATCAAAGTATCAGAAAATTATGCTATTGCTGAACTAATTTTAGGAGTAATATCAAGTTTCATATGGTTCATTATCAAACATAATATTTCAATCGAATGGCTGAAAGAAATAGAACCAATGGTAGTGGGATTAGTTACTTCGTTAATTGTTCATCTTATTGGAGTAAAAAACTCAGGCAGAATGTTTTCTTTTAATAAGTGATAATATAATTGATATAGCTAAGCAAATAATAATGAATAATAAAGAAATTGCCACTGGTATTGTAAAGAAATCAGAAATTAACATTTTAACACCAACATAAGCTAAAATTATTGCTACGCCATATTTCAAGTAAATAAACAAATCAACTATGCCTGCCAGAGCAAAATAAAGTGCTCTAAGACCAAGAATAGCAAATATATTCGATGTGATTATAATAAAAGGGTCACGTGTAATTGCTATTACAGCCGGGATAGAATCAATTGCAAAAACAATATCTGAAGATTCAATTAAAATAAGTGTAAGGAAGAGTGGGGTAAGAAAAATCTTCCCATTCTTCTTGACGAAAAATTTTCCACCTTCATATTGTGTTAATATTCTAAATTTTTTTGTGATGAACTTTATTGCAGGATTTTTTTCATAATCAATTTTTTCTTCTTTTTGAAAAGCCATTTTGTATGCTGCATAAAAGAGGAGAATTCCAAATATGTAAATAATTGGGTGAAATAATTTTATTAAAGCAACACCAGCAAGAATAAAAATTATTCTCATTATAATTGCACTTAAAATTCCCCATTTAAGAATATGAGGTTGATGCACATCTTTAATATTCATTACATTGAATATCATCAAAAAGACAAAAAGATTATCGACTGATAACGATTTTTCAATTAAATAGCCTGCAAGAAATTCGAGAGCTTTTTGATGCCCGTCTTCAAGGAAAAAATAAATAAGCAGGTTAAAGAACAGAGCGGTAATTATCCATATACCGCTCCAGATTAAACTTGACCTTATACCAATTTTATCTTTTCTGTGATCAGTGACATAAAGGTCAATGTAAAACATTACTGCAACTAATGCAGAAAATATAACCCAGAATAAAAAATGTCCGTGTATCATAAGTTATGGTAAAAGAACTCCGACAGCAATTACTGTTGTCCAGAGTCCATTTTTATCTCCTTGTGCTGATTGTGTAATATTGAAAGTTCGAACAATTTTTCCTGACATTTTATAAACCTGTTCTCGTTCGTTCCAGGCTTTTTCGGCATCAAATTCAATCCCGAGAGTTGTAGCAAGCATTGTAGCTGCTAAATCTTCAGCGTAATCACCAGCTATTTTTTCTGTTTGTCCAAATGGATGATGTTCAGAAAGATAGCCATACATATTTTTATCAGCAGGAATTGCAACACCAATTGAAGAAGCAATTAATCTGTTTGGTTCGTTAGTAGAATTTCTTGCAATGACACAATGTGTTATTTGACCTGGCTTTAATAATTTTAGTCCCTGACTGCGCGGGATTATTTTACAACCAACAGGGAAAATACTACTGACTGACACAAGATTACAAATTTCGATACCAGCGCTGCGAAGAGCTAATTCGAATGAAGCTAAATATTCCTTATGCTTTCCAACGCCTTTTGTAAAAAAGATTTTAGTTGGAACGTACACTTTGTTTACCTCCATTATTTAATCATAAGTTAATCTTAATAAAATTTCTTTTACCAACTTTCAAAATCATTGGCTTATTAAGTTTAATTATTTGTTTAATATCAGAAATTTTTTCTCCATCAATTGAAACACCACCTTGAATTACAAGCCGTCTTGCTTCACTTCTTGAAGGAGCAAATCCTACTTTTACAATTAAATCCAGTATCTCAATTTCCTTCAAATTGTTTTCAAACTTAAATTCTGGAATTTCATCAGGAAGACCTTTTTTTACAAATATATTGTCAAATTCTCTTTCAGCTTCATAAGCTGCTTCTTCTGAATGATACATTGTAACAAGCTTACGTGCTAAGGCTCTTTTGATATCTCGCGGGTTAACTTCTAAATTTTCAAGTTGTTGCTTGATTGTTCTCAACTCTTCGTTTGACACATCTGTTGTTAATTCAAAATAAGTATAAATTAATTCATCAGGGATTGAGAGAGTTTTACCATAAATTTCTTTTGGAGATTCATTTATTCCAATATAATTATCCAGTGATTTGCTCATCTTTTCTACACCATCAGTTCCAACAAGCAAAGGCATAGTTAAAATTACCTGAGGTGATAAACCAAATTCTCTTTGAATATCTCTTCCAACAAGCAAATTAAATTTCTGATCTGTGCCACCGAGTTCCACATCACTTTGAATTGCTACAGAATCCATAGCCTGAGCAAGTGGATATAAAATTTCGTGTATGCTGATGGGAATCCCATTTTTATATCTTTTTGTAAAATCATCTCTTTCGAGCATTCTTGCAACTGTATATTTCGAAGCTAACTTAATTACATCGGCAAAAGTCATTTTTCCGAGCCATTCAGAATTATAAACTATTTTTGTCTTTTCTCTATCAAGAATTTTAGAAGCCTGTTCAAAATATGTTTTGCCATTTTCTCTTGCTTCTTCGAATGATAAAGGGGGACGCGCAGAATTTCTTCCGGAAGGGTCACCTATCATTCCTGTAAAATCACCAATGATTAAAATTGCGGTATGACCAAGCTGCTGAAATTGTGCAAGCTTTCTTAGAACTACAGAATGTCCAAGATGTAAATCCGGTCGTGTTGGGTCGCAGCCAAGTTTTATATTAAGTGGTTTATTTTCTTTTAATGATTTTTCAAGCTTTTCTACTAATTCTTCTTCCGGGATTATTTCAGATACCCCTCGTTTGATAATGTCCATTTGTTCATTTACAGGGGGGAAAGAAATTTTTTTCTCCAACATTTTCTCCTTTATTTCTGTCTGAATTTTCTCTGCATTTCTCTATTAAAATCTCTTTTTGCTATGTCCTCTCGTTTATCGTATTTCTTTTTACCTGTTGCAAGTGCTAATTCAACTTTTACCTTTCCATTTTTGAAATACATTCTTAATGGTATTAATGTGTTTCCTTTTTCTTCAATTGCTCTTTTTAATTTTCTAATCTCATTCTTTTTCAATAATAATTTTCTTTTTCTTAATGGGTCATGATTATTATAACTTCCCTGGTCATACACAGAAATATTTGCATTAATCAACCATACTTCATCATTTTGTATAACAGCATAACTGTCAACCAAACTTGCTTTGTTTTGCCGTAAAGCTTTTACTTCAGTTCCTACAAGGACAATCCCAGCTTCGTATTTTTGTTTTATAAAATACTCATGCTGAGCTTTACGGTTAACAGTGATGTTCTTTTCTTCAAAATTTTCTATCATAATTAAAAAAAAGCGAACAAAATTTATTTTTAATGACAAATAAATGCAAGAATTTTACTTTATCCAAATTCATTTTGAAAAAATTTTCAACTCTTATTTGAGAGCTATCAAACTTTGTTTAAATTGGAACTCAAGAATTATAAAAAAATTATGGCAGAAAAACATTATTACGAACAAAAAGAATTTACAAGAAATTATTTGATACCTTTTTTTCAAAAACATATTCCTGATTTTAAAAAACTGAAGGTACTGGAAGTTGGTTGTGCAGAAGGTGGATTAATTGAAGAATTAATTTCTATAGGAATAGATGCAGCTGGAATTGAACTTGATGAAAAAAGAGTAGAGATTGCACATAGAAAAAATCCTGCGCTAAAAATTTTTGTTGGAGATATAACTGATTCTAAATTGATAGAAAAAATTTCTAATCACTTAGTTTTTACTTCAGGTTTTGATTTTATAATTATGAGAGAAGTTATTGAACATATTAAAAATAAAAATGCAGCTTTCGAAAACTTAAATAGGTTATTGAATGAAAATGGATTCTTATTTATTAGCTTCCCTCCAAAATATTCTCCATTTGCTGGACACCAACAAATTGGTAAAAGTTTTTTGAAAGCAATTCCTTATTTGCATTTACTCCCGGAATACATTATTAAACCTGTTGCAAGAATGTTAAATGAAAGAGAAGATTTTATTGGTGAGATTAAACTTCATTTTTCTACAGGATGCACAATCAGAGAATTTGAAAGATTATCTAAGGAATATAATTTCCAGAAAGTCAAAAAAGATTTGTATCTCTTCAGACCTATTTACAGTATAAGATTTGGATTGCCTACTATTAAAGTTCCTGATATTCCACTGTTAAGTGAATTCATTTCTTTAGGTTGTGAAGTTTTACTAAAGAAAACAAACAAAATTATTTGAGGGAAAAGACATGAAAAAAATTAAAATAAGTTTTCTATTCCTTTTCGTTCTATATTTAAACATATCTCTTTTTGCACAGTTTGAAGTAGAATTTAACAAGATTGAAGGTTCATTAGAAAAATCTGATAAGTATCAAAAAAATTTTGGAAGATATGATGGATATGAAATTCAACTTTATGAAGGGGAAGAAGTAAACTTTCTTGTTTATTCAGATAAATTTACACCACGTTTAGTTTTTGTAAATCCTGAAGGAAAAGTTTTTAAGGAAACATTAGCTGAAAAAAAGAATATTGCTACAATAATTACAAAAATTCCTGTCAGCGGTGAATGGATTTTATATGTGGTTGGAGATTCTACATCGCTTGGAAGTTACACATTACAATTGGCAGTTGCAGCAGTCAATTCTATATCACTTCCACAAAATTCAGATTTTTGTACAACACTCAATTTTTTGCTTGCACATTCAAAAGCATACTTTTTATTACTTGAAACACCTATAAATTCAAAACAGTCGTTTGTAAAACTTAATGGTTCGGTTGATGCTTTTATTGATGAGAATGATGGTTCATACATTGCAAAATTTTATGAAGGGAATGATTTAAAAGTAGCTGAAAAAATATTACGGGAATTAATTAGCAGCATAAAAAATTGTTTGAGCAAAAATTGGAAAATGCAATCAAAAGACTGGCAAAAAAATGATGATTATAAAATTAAAGGCACTTTAATTTCTGAAATAAAAAGTGATGTGAAAAGATATATTCAGATTTCTTTGATTGATTTTAAAAATTCCAGACAAAAATTTATGGGAGATTATGTTGTTCAGGTAGAGATTAACAGAATGCCCGATTAACCTGCATTTGTAAAAAATCTAATTCAAAAAAATTTTTTATTTTCAATGTTAAATTCGAGAATTTATTGATGTCAAATTCTAAAGTAGTTAAACGGAAAAAGGAACACATAAACATCTGCTTGAATGAAGATGTTAATTTTTTGACAAAATCGAATGGTTTTGATAATTATGAATTTGAACATTATGCAATTACTGAAGTGGAGTTTGATAAAATTGATTTAACCACAAAATTTTTTTCAAAAAAAATTTTTTATCCAATTCTTATATCTTCAATGACTGGTGGAACTAAAGAATCAGAAAAAATAAATGAACGATTGGCAATTGTTGCAAAGACTTTTAATATACCAATTGGTGTTGGAAGTCAAAGACAGTCTTTAGATAACAAAAAATATTTAGAATCATATAAAGTATTTCGAAAAAATTGTGGAAATGTTCCATTGGTAGGCAATATTGGTGCTTATCAGGTTGCAAATTCAAAAAATGTTGTAGAGGAGATTAATTATTTAATTGATTTAATTGAAGCCGATGCAATGATTATTCATTTAAATCCATTGCAAGAAATTTTACAAAAAGAAGGAGAACCAAATTTTAAAGGGCTTCTTAAAAATATTGAAAAGCTAACATCAAAAATTAGATTACCTTTTGTAGTCAAGGAAGTTGGATGCGGAATAAGTAAGACCGCAGCAAAAAAATTGCTTGATGCTGGCGTTAAAGGAATTGATGTGGCAGGTGCAGGAGGCACAAGCTGGGCAGCTGTTGAATTATTAAGAAATGGTCAAAAAAGCATTTTTAGAGATTGGGGTTTACCTACTTCATATTGCTTGAGAACTGTAAGCGAACTCAAAAAAGATTATAATTTTTTATTAATTTCTTCAGGCGGAATAGCTAATGGAATTGATATTGCAAAATCTTTAACTCTTGGAGCCGACATAGTTGGCATTGCAAGGTTAATTCTAAAATCTGTTGTGAATAGCATTGAAGATACTGTGAAGTTACTTGAATTATGGATTGATGAATTGAAAAAAGTAATGTATTTGACAGGTGCACAAAATATTGGTGAGTTAAAAAAAGTAAAACTTATAAAAAAATCGGAACTATATTGAAATCAAAAATTCAGGAAAATATTTATCAAAAAATTTATCAAAAGGAATTAAATTATATTGAACGCAGGTTGAAAAAGTTATTATCAAAAAGAAATCCGCGTTCGTTGTATGAACCTTGTGAATATTCAATAACAGGAGGTGGAAAGAGAATTAGACCATTTTTGGTTCTAATTTCGGCAAAAGCTGTGGGAGGAAAATTTAATCAGGTTTATAATGCTGCTATTGCCGTTGAACTGGTTCACAATTTTACTCTAGTGCATGATGACATTATGGATAATTCTGATTTACGACGTGGAAGGCCGACTGTTCATAAAAAATTTGATATAAGTACGGCTATTCTAACTGGTGATAATTTAATTGCTCTTGCATATGATAATTTGCTTAAAGATTGCAAAGGCAATACAGGAGAAATTGTTTCTGCATTTACAAAAGGAATTATAGAAGTATGCGAAGGACAAAGTCTTGATAAAGAATTTGAATTGCGAGGTGATGTAACAATTGATGAATATAAAATTATGATTTACAAAAAAACTGCTGCTCTTATTCAAATGAGCTGTTCTATAGGTGCAAGAATTTGCAATGCAGATAAGAATTTTATTAATATTGTTGAAAATTATGGGAAAAATCTTGGTATGGCTTTTCAAATTCAGGATGATTTACTTGATATAACAGGTGACGAAAAAAAGTTTGGTAAAAAAATAGGAAGTGATTTAATTGAAGGGAAAAAAACTTATCTATTCTTAAAAGCATTAGAAAAATCAGATGGCATAGATAAAAAGAAGTTACTTAAAGTAATAAAGAATAAAGGAATATCACCTGAAGAAGTAGATTTGTATAAAACTATTTATGACAAATACAATATTTTAGAAGATGCTAAAAATGAAATTATTTATTATACTAATCTTGCATTAAAGAATTTATCAAAACTTCCTGATCAAGAAGGAAGTCAATTAATGAACTGGATAGCAAATTTATTAATAGGCAGAATGAAATAATGATTGAAAAGAAGGTAAAAATTATAAATAATGCTGGTTTGCACACACGTCCTGCTGCAACTCTTGTTAAATTAGCTTCAAAATATAAAAGTGATTTTTATTTGCTTAAAGATGGAATGCAAATTAATGGCAAAAGTATTATTGGAGTTATGACACTTGCTGCAGAAAAAGGTTCTGAGATAACATTAATATTCGATGGTGAAGATGAAGAACAAGCAGCAGCAGAAATAATTGATTATTTTAACAGAGGATTTGACGAGATTTAATATGGATAAAAAACAAGAAAATGTTCTTAAGGGAATAGCTGCAGCTCCAGGTATTGCAATTGCTCATGCATTTTTGTATGCAAAGGAAAAAGAATCCGTTTCTGATGATTATGTAGATAATGTAGAAGAAGCACTCCAAAATTTGGATAATGCCTTAGAACAATCAAAAAAAGAATTAAGAAAGATTTTTAACCTTGCTGTTGATAAACTTGGAGATAAACGCGCAGCAATTTTTGAAGCACAAATAATGATTCTTGATGACCCGATTTTAATTAACACAATTAAAGAAAGAATTAAAAAAGAAAAAAAATTGCCTGAATTTATAGTTGATGATGAAATTTCTAAGTATACAAGAATTATGAGTGCTTCCAATGAACCTTATATGAAAGAACGTTCTCACGATATAGAAGATATTAAAAATAGAATTATTCGAAATCTTAAAAAGAAAAAATGGAAATCAAAAATTACAAGTGATGTTATTGTTGTTACTTCTAATCTATCACCTTCAGATACAGTATTATTTTCTCGAGTTAATGTAAAAGGATATGTAACTGATTTCGGAGGATTAACTTCTCATGCTGCTATTGTAGCTCGTTCATTAAATATTCCTGCTGTGGTTGGACTTCATGAAGCTACAAATAAAATTAAAGATAACGATTTGTTGATTGTAGATGGCTTTCATGGACAGGTTTATATTAATCCAGATGAAAAACATATTGCCGAATACAGAAAAAAAATTGAACGACTAACACAATATGACGAAGAGTTATTAAAATTAAGAGAACTTCCTGCTCAAACTCTTGATGGTAAAGAAATAAGTCTTTTTGCAAATCTTGATTTATCTGAGGAAATGACTTTTATTATTCACAATTGTGCCAATGGAATTGGACTTGTAAGAACTGAACAATTATTTGAAGAGTATGAAGTTTTTCCTGATGAAGATAAACAATATGAAGTTTATAAAGAAATTGCAGAACAAATTTACCCCAAGATAGTAATTGTTAGAGCATTTGATATTGGAGGAGATAAAGTATTGCCTGTTGATTTGCATGAACCAAATCCAATGCTGGGATGGCGCGGAATTCGTCTTCTTCTTGATAATCCTGCTTTATTCAAAACTCAAATTCGTGCAGTGTTGCGTGCAAGTGCCCATAAAAATGTCTGGTTTATGCTGCCTATGATTTCTTCTTTACAGGAAGTAATCAATTCCAAAAAATTAATTGAAGAATGCAAAAAAGAACTTCAGAAAGAAGGCAAAACCTTTGATAAACATATGCCTGTAGGAATCATGATTGAAGTCCCTTCAGCTGCTGTTCTAACAAAAGAATTTGCACAGGAAGTGCAGTTTCTAAGTATTGGCACAAATGATTTAATTCAATATTTATTAGCAGTTGATAGAGGTAATGACATCGTATCAAGTCAATATCAGGAATTTCATCCTGCAGTTGTAAGAACTTTACATCATATAATTACAGAAGCAAAAAAATCAAACAGGATTGTAAGTATGTGTGGAGAAATGGCAGCCGACCCTATAGCTGTTCCTTTATTAATTGGACTTGGGCTGGACTCATTGAGTTTGTCAGCTGCAGGAATTCCATTTCATAAAAAAATTATCCGTAGCCTAAAATTTGAAGAGATGAAAAAATTAGCAGAAGAATGTCTTCAACTAAATTCTGAAAAAGAAATAAATCAAAAATTACATGAGTTTTTCAATAACAAAATTCAGGATAAAATTCAAAACTTATATTGAGGTATAAAATGGATATTTCAGAAATGATTAAAAAGTATGATGCATCAAATCAATTTCAGGTATTAAAAGATTCTTATACTCAAGTTGAATATTCATGGAATCTCAAAATTGATTTATCGTCAATTGACAAATCGAAAATTAAAAATATCATCCTTACTGGTTTAGGCGGTTCTGCTATTGGAGGTGAACTTATTCAAAATTATTTCAGAACCGAATTAAAATACCCTTATTTTGTTAACCGAAATTATGAGCTTCCTTTGTTTGCTGATGAAAATACATTAATAATTGCTTCTTCATATTCAGGAAATACAGAGGAAACTCTTTCTGCATTAAATCAAGCACTTGAAAAGAAATGCCAGATTGTTTGTGTTACAACAGGCGGCAAAATGGAAGATATTGCAAAACAAAATAATCTTCCACTTGCAAAACTTCTAAAAGGTTATCAACCACGCTTTGCTTTATGGATTAATTTCTATGCTGTTCTAAATGTTTTTAATTCATTAAATCTCATACCAGATCAAAGTGAAAATGTTATACAGGTTATTGATTTGTTAAAAAGAAAAGGCGAGGAATACTCAAAAGAAAAAAATGACGCTCTCAATTTAGCTGAAAATCTTGTGGGTTATGTTCCATTAATTTATTCTGTTGCTGATTATACTTCTGTTGTTGGGACAAGATTTAAGGGACAGTTCAACGAAAATTCAAAACATCATGCTTTTTTCTCGTATTTCCCTGAACTTGATCATAATGAAATAATGGGTTGGGAAGGATACAATCCACAGCAAATGAATATAAAACTTATCAATATCTGGGATGATGATTATCATCCTCAGGTTAAGAAAAGATTGGAAATTACTTCTGAAGTTATTAAAAAATCCGGCTGCGAAATAATTGACTTAAAAAGCACGGAACCAAATTATAAATTGAGATTGATTGATTTAATTTATTTTGGTGATTGGACTACATATTACTTTGCCATTATTAGAGGATATGACCCAACTACAATTGATAACATAAATTATCTTAAGGAACGTCTTTGAGATGCAGCTGTCCAAAAAGTAATTTTTTTATTCAGAAAATTTCTTTCTTCAGTTTTAAGAAAAGTATAAATGTTCTTAAAAATGCCTTAGCTTCTTTTTTTCCTTTTTGGACAGCTCACAATAAAACTTCAAAATATATTTTTTTGATTTTATTAATCCCTCAAATTGCTTTTGCACAATTTTATTTCTTCGGGCGCAACAAAGTTCAATATGAAAAATTTAATTGGAAAGTTCTCAAAACAGAGCATTTTAATATTTATTACTATGATGATTTCGAACAAATTGCAAAAATTGGTGCTCAGTTTGCTGAAGAAGCATTTGAGGAATACAAAGTTAAATTTAATCATTATGTAACGACAAAAATTCCTCTCATCTTTTATAATACACATATTCATTTTCAACAAACTAATGTTACACCTTACTTCATTCCAGAAGGAGTAGGTGGATTTTTTGAATTTATGAAAGGACGTGTTGTAATTCCATATCTTGGTTCGCTGAGTAGTTTTAAACATGTTATTCGTCATGAACTTGTTCATGTGTTTATGACAAATAAAATATTCAATGTATTGCGTGACCATCGGATTGAAACCGAAAGAATGCCGCCTCTCTGGTTTGTTGAAGGTCTTGCAGAATACTGGTCATTCGATTGGGATACTCAATCA
>JARYLX010000169.1 GCA_029907415.1 Melioribacter sp. | reverse complement strand
AATCCCACATTATAGATTGTTCATCAAAAGCAGGACGGGGATAGCAAATGGAAAAATCTAAGTTAACACGGCCACTAATTTGAAATTTTGGGAGTTCTTCAATTGCTTTTTTGTAATAAACAATAACATCATCGGGAAATTTATTTTGGTTTCGTTTAGAATTGAGATATGAGAACAAAGTAGTATCACCAAGGTCTTCGAGCAGGTAAATGTCAATACTTAATTTTGAAGATAAAATTCTTGGTACATTTAAATTGTGTTTGGCAAAATGTTTTGTAAGATAAATGAAAGCCCTATTTTCCTTTTTATTTTTATTATATACACCAATTGCAGTTTTACTTTCTCCAGTAATTCTATAATATTTTCTATTTGAACCTGAACCTGTAATTTCGGTAAATGATTTTACTTTTTGATGTGACCAATTTTGAAATAATTTTATAAGCTCATTTTTGAAATTCATTATTACCTCTATTTTACTCATCAGATTCTGAATAATTTAAAATTGGGCGCAGCCATTTTTCTGCTTCTTTCAAACTAATTCCTTTTCGTTTATGATAATCGTAAACCTGGTCTTTACCAATTTTCCCAACATTGAAATACTTTGCATTTGGATGTGCAATATATAAACCGCAAACCGAAGCAGCAGGGTACATTGCCAAGCTTTCCGTTAATTTAATCTGAATATTTTCTTTTACATTAAGAATTTTCCAGATGGTAATCTTTTCTGTATGATCAGGTTGAGCAGGATAACCTGGTGCAGGACGAATACCCTGATATTTTTCTTCAATTAAATCTTCATTTGAAAATTTTTCATCAGGAGAATATCCCCATAATTCTTTACGTACTTTTTCATGCAATAATTCAGCAAAAGCTTCTGCAAGTCTATCTGCTAATGCTTTGACCATAATTATATTATATTCATCATGTTCATTTGTAAATCGTTCAATTAAACTTTCAATTCCTAATCCTGCAGTAACGGCAAAGGCTCCTATGTAATCTTTGACTTCAGTTTCTTTGGGTGCAATAAAATCTGCAAGAGCAAGATTGGGAATCCCTTGTGATTTGATTGTTTGTTGTCTTAATGTATGGAGTATAGCAAGAATTCCTGTTCTTGAATCATCAGTGTAAATTTCAATATCATCATCTAATGAATTAGCGGGGAATAAACCAACAATTCCGTTAGCAGTCAATAAATTTTCTGTAATTATTTTATTTAGAAGTTTATTGGCATCATCAAATATTTTTTTTGCTTCGTTACCATAATCTGCATTCTCAAAAATTTTGGGATAACGACCTTTAAGTTCCCAGACTTGAAAAAAGGGAGTCCAATCAATATAGTTTTTTATTTCATTGAGAGGATAATTTTTGAAAATTGTAATTCCTAATTTGTTTGGTTTTTTTACATTATAGTTTTTCCAGTCCAGAATAAGCTTATTTTTTCTTGCCTGTTCAATTGTCAGAAATTCTTTTTCAATTTGTCTTTTGTTATGTGCTTCTCGTAATCTTTCATATTCAATTTTGATTTCTTCTATAAATTTATCTTTTATTTCTTTATTTAATAAATTGCTTACTACACCAACACTTCGGGATGCATCGAGAACATGAATTGTTGGATTTGAATAGTTTGGAGCAATTTTAACTGCAGTATGAATTCTCGATGTAGTTGCACCGCCAATCAACAATGGAATTTTCAAACCCATTCGTTCCATTTCCTTTGCAACATGAACCATTTCATCAAGAGAAGGAGTAATTAATCCGCTCAATCCAATAATGTCAACATTTTTTTCTACTGCAGTGGATAAAATTTTATCGGATGGAACCATTACTCCTAAATCTATTACAGTATAATTATTGCAGCTCAGAACCACGCCAACAATATTTTTCCCGATATCATGAACATCGCCTTTTACAGTTGCTAATAATATTGTGCCGGAATTTTTATCTTCAGATAAATTAATTCTGCTTTGTTCAATATAAGGGATTAAAATAGCAACAGCTTTTTTCATTACTCGTGCACTTTTTACCACCTGAGGCAGAAACATTTTGCCTGAACCAAATAAATCTCCAACTATATTCATTCCTTCCATTAGGGGTCCTTCAATAATTTCAAGAGGATTAGAATATTTTTTTCTTGCTTCTTCAATATCAATTTCAATAAAATCTACAATCCCATTTATTATTGAGTGTTTCAATCGTTCTTCTACCGAAGAAGTTCTCCAGCCTTCATTAATAATTTCTTTTTTTGAATCTTTGTTTATAGAATTTGCATATTCAATTAATCTTTCGGTTGCATCGGGTCTTCTGTTGAATAATACATCTTCAACTAGTTCTAATAAATCTTTTGGAATTTCTTCATAAACAGTTAATTGTCCAGCGTTAACAATTCCCATATCCATGCCTGCTTCGATAGCATGATAAAGAAATGCAGAATGAATTGCTTCTCTTATAACATCATTTCCTCTGAATGAAAATGAAATATTGCTTACACCCCCGCTGACTTTGCAGAGGGGAAGATTCTTTTTAATCCATCTTGTAGCTTCAATAAAATTTATTGCATATTGATTATGTTCTTCTATCCCTGTTGCAATAGCAAAAATATTTGGGTCAAAAATTATATCCTGCGGTGGAAAACCAACTTCTTCGGTTAAAATTTTATAAGCTCTTTTACAAATGTTAATTTTTCTTTCAAATGTATCTGCTTGGCCTTGTTCATCAAAAGCCATAACAATAACAGCTGCACCATATCTTAAAATTTTTTTTGCGCGTTCTTTAAAAACTTCTTCACCTTCTTTTAATGAAATTGAATTAACAACACCTTTTCCTTGAAGACATTTTAGCCCTGCTTCAATAACACTCCATTTTGATGAATCAATCATAATCGGAACCTTTGCAATATCAGGTTCTGATGCAATGTATTTTAAGAATTTAGTCATAGCTTCTTCTGAATTAATCATTGCTTCGTCCATGTTGATATCAAGCATTTGAGCTCCATTTTCAACTTGTTCTCTTGCAACCGATAAAGCTTCTTCGTATTTATTTTCTTTTATGAGCCGGGCAAATTTTTTCGAGCCTGTTACATTAGTTCTTTCTCCAATATTGACGAAGTTTGTTTCAGGTCTGAAGATTAAAGGTTCCAATCCGCTTAATCTTAAATAAGGTTCAACAGAAGGAATTTTTCGAGGAGGATATTTTTTTGCAATTTCTGAAAAAGCTTTAATGTGAGCTGGAGTTGTTCCACAGCAACCACCAACAATATTGAAAAATCCTTCTTTGGCAAATTCTTCAATAACTTTTGCCATTGATTCAGGTGATTCATCATATTCTCCAAATTCATTAGGTAATCCAGCGTTAGGATATAAACTTACAAATGCATTTGCTATTTGAGAAAGTTCAGAAATGAAAGGCCGCATTTGAGCAGGTCCTAAAGAGCAATTTAATCCCACACTTAATAAATTTTTTGTGTGAGAAATTGAAATCCAGAATGCTTCTGTTGTTTGTCCTGATAAAGTTCTTCCGCTCATATCGACTATTGTTCCGGAAATCATAATAGGAATCTGAAGATTTAATTCATCACACAATTCCATAATCCCAAAAAGAGCTGCTTTAGCGTTAAGAGTATCAAATATGGTTTCAAGCAAAAGGATATCCGCACCTCCGTCAATTAATCCGCGTGCTTGTTCTTTGTAAGCATCTTTTACTTCATCAAATGTTACAGCACGAAAACTCGGGTCGTTTACATCAGGTGATATTGATAATGTTTTGTTTGTAGGACCAAGTGCACCTGCTACAAATCGAGGTTTGTCAGGATTCATTTTTGTAAACTCTAAGGCTACTTCTTTAGCAATTCGAGCTGCATTAAAATTAATTTCATAAATTAAATCTTCTGTTTTGTAATCAGATTGCGAAATTTTTGTAGCATTAAAAGTGTTAGTTTCTATTATATCTGCTTCAGCTTCAAGGTATAATCTGTGAATTTCTTTAATAATTTCTGGTTGAGTTAGAACAAGAATATCGTTGTTACCTTTTAAATCTACAGGATGATTTTTGAATTTATCCCCTTTAAAATCATTCTCGCTTAATTTATATCGTTGAATCATTGTCCCCATTGCACCATCAAGGACCATGATTCTTTCATTTAATATTTTTGTTAGCTGCCTTAGAGTATCCATATAATCCTTTCTTTATAATTGAGTCAAGGAATATTTTTATTAATCAATGATTATGATTAATTTTCGTTCAAATATAATAAATTAATGAGAAGTTTATGATAGTAGTTACTGGTGGCGCTGGATTTATTGGCAGCGCAGTAGTATGGAAATTAAATAAAATGGGAATTGATAAAATTATTATTGTTGATGAACTTGGCACTGATGATAAATGGAAAAACCTTAATGGATTAAAGTACGCAGATTTTTTTCATAAAGATGATTTTATCGGGTTAGTACTGCAACGTGCCGTACCGTTTAAAATTTCGGCAATTATACATCTGGGAGCTTGTTCATCTACTACTGAAAGAGATGCAGATTATCTTATGGATAACAATTTTCATTATTCACAAGAACTTGCTTTATATTCCCTTGAAAACGAAATAAGATTTATTTATGCATCTTCTGCTGCTACTTATGGTGATGGCTCGCAAAGTTACAATGACGATGAAACACAACTCGAAAAATTAAGACCTCTAAATATGTATGGATATTCCAAGCATCTTTTTGATTTGTGGGTTAAGAGAAATGGGTTGCTTAATAAAGTTGTAGGACTAAAATATTTCAATGTATATGGACCAAATGAATACCACAAAGGTGATATGAGAAGTGTTGTTCACAAAGCTTTTGAACAGATTAGAGATACTGGGAAAGTAAAATTATTCAAATCTTACAGAAGTGATTATAAAGATGGTGAGCAAAAAAGAGATTTCATTTATGTTAAAGATGCTGTTGATATTACGCTATTTTTTCTTGAACATAAAGATAAAAATGGAATATACAATGTTGGAACAGGAAAAGCTCAAACATGGATAGAACTTGTTACTGCGTTGTTTAATGCATTGGATAAACCTGTAAATATAGAATTTATTGATATGCCAATGGAGATACGCGATAAATATCAATATTTCACACAAGCGAATTTGGAAAAACTTAGAGCTGCAGGTTACGATAAACCAATAATGAATGTTCAACAAGGTGTTGAGGATTATGTTAAAAATTACCTGCTAAAAAATCCTTATCTTGCAATGAACACTAATTAAAAAAATCTAGTGGTGTTAATTTGACAAAAGAATTTTCAAAAGGGGAATTTAGAAAACGACTTTACTTTTTCACTCTTAAATTAATAGAATTTATTGACCAGCTTCCTAAGGACAATGTATCACAAAGAATTGGTGATGAACTTTTTAGCAGCGGCACAAGTGTAATAAGCAATTATATTGAAGCTACTGCAGCAACAACAAAAAAAGATTTGAACAATTACACAATTGCATCTCTTAAATTTGCAAATGAATGTAAATTATGGCTGGCTCTTGTAAGAGACAGCAAGAGAGCAAATCCGGAAAAAGTAAAATGGTTTCTCGATGAACTTGATGAAATTTCTACTATTCTTGCCGAAACAATTTCATAAATAACAAATCAAAAATTTCAGGATAAATTATGCAGCTTGCTACTTTGTGTTATGTTATTGATAAAGATAAAACTTTAATGCTACATCGTATAAAGAAAAAAAATGATGTTCATGAAGGAAAATGGAATGGACTTGGTGGAAAATTCGAACATGGTGAAACACCAGAAGAATGTGTAATCAGAGAAGTTAAAGAAGAATCAGGCTTGTTAATTAAAAATCCTAAACTTCATGGATTTATCACTTTCCCAATGTTTGATGGAAAAAAAGATTGGTATGTTTTTCTCTTTACAGCAAGAGAGTTTGAAGGAAATTTAATTGATTCACACGAAGGTTTCTTAAAGTGGATTCCAAATGATAAACTTTTAGAACTGAATTTATGGGAAGGTGATAAAATTTTTATCCCATGGTTATTTCAGGATAAATTTTTTAGTGCAAAATTTATTTATGAAAATGGAACATTAAAAAGCTATAATGTAAAATTTTATTAGTTATCTAAAAAATATAATTTTATTTTACTTTTTGTTTGTAATTAAAAATTATCTGAACGCATTACAATTTTCTTTTCAAAAAACCTTTAATCAAATCGTTTACTGCATCCGGATTTTCAAGTGGAGAAAGATGACCTGCTCTTGGTATTATTGCAAACTCAGAATTGGGAATTTTTTCTGATATTGTGCGCATAACATGTGGTGGAGTAAGTTTATCAAATGAACCACATAATATTAATGTTGGAATTTTTATTTGCGGCAAGTAAGAAGATGTATCTGTTCGGCTCATTATTGCTATAATTGCTCCTTTAACGCCTATTGGATTGTGTTGATAAGATTTATTTAATATGGCTGAAAACAATTCTTTTTGTTCTTCAATTGTTTCATCTGCTAAACAGGTTGGCACAAAATAATCAACAAATTTTTTTAGACCTTCTGTGTTAATCATATTGATATTAGAAGAGCGTTTTAATTTTCCGGCATTATCATCTGCTTCGGTTCTTGTGTCGCATAATATTAATGCACCAAACAATTCCTGATTTCTTTCAATTGCTCTTAAAGCAATGTAACCACCCATCG
>JARYLX010000168.1 GCA_029907415.1 Melioribacter sp. | reverse complement strand
AAAACTCGTCATTCATTAAGCACACAAAGCAGTGATAATGTAGGCATTGGTGCTGCAGCTAAGTGGATTAAATCTCAATTCGATGAATTTGCAAAATATTCTAATGGGAGATTATTAACAGAAATTGACTATTTTACAGTTGAACCAGATGGCAGAAGAATTGATAGAAAAGTTAATTTAATGAATGTAATGGCAATTTTGAAAGGAACTGATACAAATGATAATCGAGTTTTAATTGTTGGTGCTCACTTCGATTCAAGAGCAGAAAATGTTATGGACAGCACTATTGATGCACCAGGAGCCAATGATGATTTATCAGGTGTCGCTGCAGTTATGGAATTAGCAAGAGTTATGTCTAAAAGAGAATTTCCTGTTTCAATTATATTTGTTGCATTTTCTGGAGAAGAACAGGGACTCTTAGGTTCAACACATCTTGCAAAAAAAATAAAAGAAAATAAATTAAGTATGTTGAATAACTGTAATTTAATTGCTATGCTCAATAATGATATGATTGGAAATACTTTTTCTAATGAAACATTTTTAAATGATAATGTAAATGTTCGTGTATTTAGTGAAAATATTCCTGTTAACGAATCAAAAGAAGAAGAAAGTTTAAGAAAATTGACTGGTTCTGAATATGATGGTAAATCAAGACAGCTTGCAAGATACATCAAAGAAATTGGTGAAAGATATGTTGACCAGATAAATGTAAAATTAATTTTTAGAAGCGATAGATTTTTAAGAGGCGGAGACCATACCCCATTTAATCGTCTTGGTTATGCAGCTGTTCGATTTTGTGAAATGAATGAAAATTATGACCATCAACATCAAAATGTGAGAATTGAAAATGGCAAACAATATGGTGATTTACCAGAATTTATCGATTTCGAATATGTTCGTAAAATTACTGCTGTTAATTGTGCAGTGCTTGCTAATTTAGCTTTAGCACCTGCATCACCTGAAAATGTTTTTATTGATGTAAGAGAGTTAACAAATAAAACCAGTCTTCGATGGTCATCTCCTTCAATAGGCAAAAATCCTTCAGGCTATTATGTCTTAGTGAGAGAAACATTTCAACCATACTGGGAGAAAAAAATTTTTGTAAAAAATACAAGTGTTGTTCTGCCATATTCAAAAGATAATTATTTTTTTGCTGTTCAATCTGTTGATGAAGAAGGACACGAAAGTTTGCCTGTATTTCCTATTCCACAAAGATGAGAATATTTTATAAAAATATAACGAGTTTTTATTAGATATTAATTATTATTTTTAAGTGAAAAGTTTTAGAACTAATAATTACTCATAATCGTTTTATTTGTAAGCTCTTATCAACAAGAACAAATAGCAGAAAATTTACGAGGTGTAAAATGAAGAAAAATTTATTGTTTACATTTTTTTTATTGATTACAATGACATTATTTGCCCAGATTGATTTACCGCGGTTGAGTCCTAAAGCTTCTGTTTCACAAATTATTGGATACACAACAATCACCATTGAATATTCACGTCCAGGAGTTAAAGGAAGAAAAATCTGGGGGAGTCTTGTCCCTTATAATAAAGTGTGGCGAACAGGCGCCAATGAATCAACTCGAATTCAATTTACCAGTGATGTAATTATTGAAGGAAATAAAATTCCTGCGGGTATTTATTCTTTATATACGATTCCTGATGAAAATGAATGGACAGTAATAATTAACAAAGCTTTGACATGGGGTTCGAATTATTATCCTGAGGAAGACATTTTACGATTTAAAGTGAAACCACAAAAAGGACCATTTACTGAGAGACTTTTATTTACTATCCCGGAATTAACTGATTCTTCATGTTATATTTTTATGAACTGGGAAAACATTCAGATTTCATTTAAAGTAGAAGTTAATCTTACGGAACAAGTTTATAAAAAAATAAAGGATGCATTAAGTAATGTTAAAGAAGATCAGTGGCAAATTTATGTAGTCGCAGCAAACTATGCCGCTGAAAATGAAGTATTTATGGACGAAGCATTTCAATGGATTGATAAAGCCCTTACAATCTCGAAGAACTATAATTGCTATCTCGTAAAGGCAAAACTATTTTTTAAAAAGAAAAATTATCAGGAAGCATTGAAAACAATAGAAAGATGCAGAGAAGCAGGCAGAAATGATGAAGATTATCAAAATCGAATTTATGAAATTGATTTGTTAGAAAAACAAATTAAAGAGAAGTTGTAATGAGCAGTCGAATCAGTTAAAATATTTTGATATCGTATGAAAAAGTTTGATATTCCTAAATATTACAGAAGTCCTGTAATAACAAGATTAAAAGAAATCAGAAAAAAAGTAGACAGACTAAAAAAAGATTTTTCTCCCGCACATCTAAATTTTGGTCCTGTAGAATTTTTAATTGCACGGCATTTTGGATTTTGCTATGGTGTAGAAAATGCAATTGAAATTGCATATAGAATTGTGGAAGAAAATCCTCACAGAAGAATTTTTCTTTTGAGTGAGATGATACATAATCCTCATGTTAATGAAGATTTGCGCAAGCGTGGTATTCAATTCATAATGGATAATTATGGGAACCATTTCATTGAATGGGATGAAATTAATTCTGATGATATTGTTATAATCCCTGCTTTTGGAACTACAATTGAAATCGAAAATCTTCTTAAAGAAAAAGGTATTGATATAGTAAGCTATAATACAACCTGTCCTTTCGTAGAAAAAGTATGGAATCGTGCTGAGGTTCTTGGTAAACAGAATTATACTATTGTAATTCATGGTAAGGCAAAACATGAAGAAACAAGAGCAACTTTTTCACATACAATACAGAATTCTCCTTCTGTAATAATTAGAGATATCGAAGAAGCAAAATTTTTATCAGATGTAATTTTAGGGTCTATACCCGAACAAGAATTTTATTCTTTCTTCGAAGGGAAATATTCTGCTAATTTTAATGTAGAGAAAGATTTAATTCGGATTGGAGTTGTAAATCAAACTACAATGCTTGCGGGTGAAACTCAAGCTATAGCCGATTTATTAAAAGCAACAATGATAAAAAAATATGGAGAAGAAAATATAAAAGAACATTTTGCTGATACAAGGGATACTTTATGTTATGCAACAAATGACAATCAAACTGCTACAATTGCATTGACAAAAGAAGAAGCTGATTTTGCAATTGTTGTTGGTGGATACAATAGTTCAAACACATCTCATCTTGCAGAACTGCTTGAACAAAAGTTTAAGACATATTTCATTTCTGATGCATCAAAAATATTATCCCACAATAGAATTTATCATTACGATATTCATCTCAAAAAAGAAATTGTAACAGATAATTTTATTCCACAAAAAGAAAAAGTAAAAATTGCGATTACAAGCGGTGCTTCTTGTCCTGATGCTATTGTAGATGAAGTGTTGAATAAGTTGCTGTCTTTTTTTGAAGGAACAGAAAGTTTAGAAAATGTTTTGTCTACTTTATAGTTTTCTGTGAATTTATATTAAAAAAATATCCCTCATGCATCTACTTAAGTCAACATTGTTCGAAAACGATATAATAATTTCAATCATTATGAGCTTTATTGAATACTGAGAGGATAAACTCATTTATGGTGCAATTGTAGTTCATACTAAGCTAAATCAGCAAGAGAACTGTAATCCGGGTCAAATAATCTTCTGTAAATTCTCATTGCATAAGAATCTGTAGCTCCGGAAATATAGTCGCATACAAGTCGTGCGCGAACATTTTTACTTTTTTGCTGACGAATTAATTTATCATTAAAATCTGGCAATAATTTTATCGGATTAACATTATTGATATAATTTTCTTCGAGAAGCTTAAATATCTTTTCAATCATATTATTGCCTTTAAATTCAATTTGATGAAGAGAAGAAGAACGAAAAACTAAATCGACAGAAATTTGTTTGTATAATTTTGCTTTTTGAACAATTTCTTCGGGAATTTTTAGAATATACTTGTAACGATTTGTAAGTGAATCCATAAAAGTTTTTCTTTCTTTTAATTTGCATGAACGAACAAATTCACCAATTTGTGCACCAAAATTTCTTTTGTAATTTCCATCTTTTATCCATTTTATCATTTCTTCAATTATTGAATTTTGGTGGTCGTTGGTATTATTTGTCGATTGCCATTTTGATAATTTTTCAATAGTAATAAATCCTCCTGAAATACTGTCCACAATATCATTAATTGCATAAGCAGTATCATCTGCCCAGTCCATTATCTGACATTCAATGCTTTGAAAATTATTAAGCTTATCAGGCTTGGATAAATCTTTAGGTATTTTATTTCCGTTGAATACAAATTCAATATACTTTTTTTGTTCATCATAAATAAAATGATTTTCAGGATTTTTGAACATAGAAAATAAAGCTTTGTATTTAAGTATTCCATCAATAAAAGCTCTTGTTGGATTCATTCCGCGATATTGTTCATTTTCACGATAGAAAATTTCTGTAACAAGTCTTAAAGTTTGTGCATTGCCTTCAAATCCGCCGTACTTCATCATTAATTGATTTAATACCCGTTCGCCAGCATGACCGAATGGAGGATGACCTAAATCGTGAGCCAGACAAATTGCTTCAACTAAATCAGGGTCGATATAATATTCCTCATTTAAAAATTCTTTTTGAGAAGACAATAAAAAGTTGCATATAGACCTACCAATTTGAGCAACTTCAATTGAGTGAGTCAAACGAGTTCTATAAAAATCATACTCGCCTGGCAGAAAAACCTGAGTCTTTCCTTGCAGTCTTCTAAATTCCGATGAATGAATTATTCTATCTCTATCAATTTGAAAAGGTGTGCGGTAATCATTGGAACGTTCACTCTTTTTTATGCGTTCTATATCGTAGTCAGTATAAAATTTGTTTTTCATTTTCACTATTCTAAATTTTGTAATGACAAATTAAGAAAAAATAAAATTGGCACATAATCATTCACATACTAACGGAGAAATATTTTCTTCTACAAAAGGGAGATTAATATTTACAATTTTTTTAAATCTTGTAATAACAATTGCAGAAATTATAGGTGGAATAATTTCCGGCAGTTTATCACTCATATCCGATGCACTTCACAATTTTTCTGATAGCATTTCAATTGTAATCAGTTATATTGCTCTTAAACTAAAACTTAAAAGTAATTCACTCAAACATACTTTCGGATTAAAAAGAGCAGAAATTTTAGCAGCAGTTATAAATTCATCAGCATTAATAGTGATATGTGTATATCTTTTTTATGAAGCTATAGAAAGATTTTTGAATCCTGAAATTATTGATGCAAAAGTAATGAGTATTGTTGCATTGATTGGTTTAATTGCTAACTTGATAGCAGCTGTTCTTTTAAGACGAGATTCAAAAAAAAGTTTAAATATTCGTTCTGCCTACATGCATCTTATCAGCGATACTATTTCTTCTGTGGCTGTTATTTTAGGTGGAATTGCAATTTATTTTTGGAATATTTACTGGTTAGATTCTGCATTAACTGTTTTAATTGGATTATATATAATTCGTGAAAGTTATTTCATACTGCAGGAAGCAATTCATGTATTAATGGAGGGAGCTCCATTGAATATTTCAATTGAAGAAATTCAAATAGAAGTAGAAAAGTTTAGTGAAGTTCAGAATATTCATCATATTCATATGTGGATGGTGGGAGAAAATGATGTGCATCTTGAAGCTCATGTTAATGTTAATGATATGACAATAAGCCAGTGTGATGTATTAAGAAAAAATATTGAAAAGTCTCTTCAATCAAAATTTGGAATAAATCACATAACACTACAGTTTGAATGTAATCAATGTCCTGAATCTGGTTTAATTGAACAACATATTTAATTATTTATATTGATATTCTTAGCTGCAAGAGTTTTGAAAGCAAGTGCATACATTTGAATTTGCTTCATCATTGCAGCCAACCCATTTTTGCGTGTTGGGGATAGATGTTTATCTATTCCAATTTTTGATAGGAAATCAGGTGGATTTGATAAAATTTCTTCGGGGGTATGGCCAGAATAAACCTCTAGTAAAATTGCAATCAACCCTTTAACAATTGCAGCATCGCTGTCTGCTTCAAAAAATATTTTCCCATCTTCAAATTTTGCTTTTATCCATACCTGAGATTGGCAACCTTCTAACTTGTATTTATCAGTTTTATATTGCTCGTCAATGGGCTTTAATCTTCTGCCGAGTTCAATCACATATTTATATCTGTCTTCCCATTCGGTAAATTGTTCAAAATCTTTTATCAATTTTTCTTGTTTTTCTTTTATAGTCATTTCTAAAAATTACTTATTGATTGTAATTCAATTAAAGCTTCTTTAATAAAATGCTTTTAATTATAATACTAAAAGGAAAAATATTATGAAGCAATATAAATAATTATCTCTAATAATTTTGATAACTTATAAATTTTATGCAGTATTCTATTTAAATAATAATTTGACATTTTACAGGGTTCAATATTTGATTTATTAAAAGTGCAGACAAAAACCATATAGACCATTAAGAAAAATATTAAAGTATCAGTACGCGTTTTAGAATCATTAATAATTAAAATTACTACACATTTATTAGAATAAAAGCAGGGGAAATAGTATTACAAAAAGCGATCAAAAATAAAATGATATTGATTGCAAAATTCTCATTGAAATATGATTGTCTTTTTTCCGTATTTAAGTACTCTATT
>JARYLX010000167.1 GCA_029907415.1 Melioribacter sp. | reverse complement strand
TATTGGAAGCAATTCCTGCTGAGGAACTAATTGTCTTGTATTCCATCCTCGAACCGAATTGCTGCCTCCTGCATAAAATCTTTGATTTAATGGAATGTTCGATTTATCTCCTCTAAAAGTAAAAATCTGACCAATCTTAAATTTTGCACCTAAAGAATTTTCGGATGATTTATAAACAGGCAAATAAACCGTTGTGGTAAAAAGAGTTTTTACATATAAAGGTCTTGAAAATTCAGAATGAATTAGTCTTGAAAAAAGGTAAGGAATAGAATTTGCTTCTTCTAATAATAAATTCAATGAATATCCTCTTGTAGGGAAAAAAATATCGTTAGTTTTATTAGCTCCCAGTAAAATTCCGAGAATAGCATTTGTACTTGCAGTTGGAAGTTCTCCACCAAGAACATTATAAACCAAATTTTTTGAAATTGAATCAGCTGCTTCAGGTGTATAATTGTAACGTTGATAATAACGAGTAAGCAGATTAATCAGGTATCTACCTTTATAAGTATATTCTGCTCTTTCGACTGTTAAATATGTATTCAAAGAGTTCAAATAAGTATGAATTGGAAGTTCAAAATCGAAACTGAGTCTTGCTCCATAAAGTAATGAATTGTATTCAAGTTTTCTTTTTTGAGCAGTAACGTAGGATTCAATTTTAGTATTAATTTGTTTTCCGAATAAAAATGGTTGTTCAACACTAATTCTTGCATCGCCATAACCAAATATAGTTGAATCTGCAAAAGATGGATGACGAATAAATTCTGAAACATTTTGAGCTGCAGCAGAGGAATTTATTTTAAATTTTCTAGCATCCCCAAAAAAATTTTTTTTAGTAAATCCTATCCCCAGACCAAGATTAAATGTATTATCCTCATTGTTAATAATTAATTCCGGGGACAACTCATGAAGCATTCCAATATCTGCACTTATAATCAAAGGAACTGTATTTCCAGAGGTATCGGATATAATACTGTTAATCACAGATGATGTAAATAAATCTGTTCTATATAATCTAATTTGTCCACGTTGAATATCATAATTACTATAATATTGACCGGGTTTTATTCCAACAATTTCTTTGAGTAAATTATCTTCAACTAAATCTTTGCCGCTTCCTGTCTTTGAAGTATAAATTTCTCGTATTACATATCTTTTACCAGGATTAAAATTTATCTGCACATCAACAATATTTTTCATTGTATCAACAACGATTTCTGGTATATCGCTTACAGCAAGCATGTACCCATTATCACGCAAATAATTAATAACAACATTTTTATAATTTTCAACTAGTTGTTCTTTGTATACTTTATTTGTATCAACTTTAGTTCTGTTAAAAATATATTCTTGAAATTCTTCCGGGAGTGAATTTAGTCCATTTAATTTTAGGGAATGAAATCTTGCTGGCTCACCTTCGTCAATTGTAAAAATTAGAGCTGCAGATTTTTTATCCTCAGATATTATATAATTCGATTTAATCTTTGTTTTAAAAAAACCATTCGATAAATAAAATTGCTTCAAAGCAGAAATATCTGATTGTATTATCAATGAATCAAAATACGAGGGGGCATCTCCAAGACTTGTGAATTTATGCAGAAATTGTGAAATCCAGCCAGGAGATTCTTTCGATAATATTACTGATGATAGCTCAGATTTTGAGAATGAATAATTCCCAATAAATTCAATCTTCTTTAGTTCTATTTCTTTCCCATTTTGAGCAAAAATGCCTATAGTAAAAAACAGAAAAAATATTTTTGTTAATTTAATTCTCAATTGATTTTTTTTAATAAGTGATTTTAACTTTTGTCCCAATTTTTACAACCGAATATAATTCATCAATATTTTTATTGCTTACGGCAATTGAACCGTTTGTCCAATTGAAAGTAAAAGGAAGATTTCTAAAAATAAAATCATATTCGCCAATTCCATGAATACCAATATTAGAACCAAGTTTTGTATCTTTAGGAGGACAATCATTTCTATTAAATGCATCTAAGATTTTTATATATTCATCTTGAGTTATATATCTCTGCTTTAAAGCTTCAGCAGCATCTTTTTCATTTGGATAGTTTATTCTTAAGAACTTATGATATTTTGAATGAATATCAATTTCACAAATCTGATATTCCCCTATTGGAGTTACAAAATCATTAGCAGAAGTTTTTATAATACTATTATTTTTCCCAAAAACAGCTTTATATGTTTTGACAAGAATTTTATCCGAGTAGAGTTCCAGTTTATAATTTCTCCTATCAATCTTTATCCAGGGGTTTTCAAATTTATTAATTCCTTTTCTTTTCATTGCATCGCTCAAATCAATTTCTCTCAAATTAAGAAGGATTCCATAACATAATAATCCAATAAAAAAAATTATTATGCTTGAGCTTATGTATAATATATTTTTAAGCAACTTTAATTATGATTTTATTGGGTGCTGATTATTATTAATCTTTATCCAAATATATTTTAATAAATTAAGAGCGAATCGGGGTGATTCGCTCTTTTAATAATACTGCTAATATATATAATTACTTTGCATTTTCTGCTTCAACAACTGCAATAGCAGAAATATTTATAATATCTCTAACTGTATCTCCTTTCTGAATTACATGAACAGGTTTTTTCATTCCAACAAGTATAGGACCGATAACAATTGCATCAGTTAATCTTTGTAATAATTTGTAAGCTATATTACCAGCATCGAGGTTTGGAAAAATTAAAACATTTGCACCACCTTTAAGATTTGAAAATGGGAATTCTGTTTCAATTTTTTCTGGAACTACAGCAGTATCAGCTTGCATTTCACCATCAATAATTAAATCAGGACATTTTTCTTTTACAATCTTAACAGCTTGAGCAACTTTTTGTGATTGAGGATAAGGAGCACTTCCAAAATTACTGAAAGAAAGCATTGCAATTTTGGGTACAATATCAAACATTTTAACTGCTTCAGCTGTATTTATTGCAATTTCTGCGAGTTGCTCTGCCGTTGGCTCTACATTTACTGTTGTATCAGCAAAGAAAAATATTCTTCTTTTTATTATAACTATATACATTCCTGATACAATTTTGACACCGTCTTTTACGCCAATACACTGAAGTGCCGGTCTAATAGTTTGAGGATAATGAGATGTTAATCCACTAAGCATAGCATCAGCATCCCCGAGCTCAACCATCATAGCACCAAAATAGTTTGGAATTTTTATCATATTTTTTGCATCTCTTTTTGTTACACCTTTTCGCTGACGTTTCTTATAAAATTCTTCTGCATAATAATCTGCTTTAGGAGAATTTTCAGGATCTATTATTTCAAATACATTTTCATCATAATTAAGTTCTTTTATTTTGTTTTTTATAATTTTCTCATTACCAAGTAAAATTGGCACCCCAATATCTTCATCATATACAGAGAATGCAGCATGAATAATTTTCTCTTCTTCTCCTTCGGGATATACAATTCTTTTTGGATTTTTACGAGCTTTATGAACCATAACACGAACAATTTCAGTAGAAAATCCCATTCTTTCTTGAAGTTGATCAATGTAAGCATTCATATCTTCAATTGGTTTTCTTGCAACACCGGTTTCCATAGCAGCTTTAGCTACAGCAGGTGCTACATACCATAAAACTCTCGGGTCAAATGGTTTTGGAATTATGTATTCTGGACCAAAAGAGAATTCTTTTCCACCATATGCATTAATAACAACTTCAGGAACTTTTTCCTTAGCAAGCTGAGCAAGGGCCATTGTAGCTGCCATTTTCATTTCCTGATTAATTTTCCTTGCACGAACATCAAGTGCACCACGAAAGATAAATGGAAATCCTAAAACATTATTTACCTGATTTGGATAATCACTTCTTCCTGTTGCCATTATTATATCTTTTCTTGCATCAACAGCATCTTCATACCTTATCTCCGGGTCAGGATTTGCCATTGCAAAGACAATAGGATTCTTTGCCATTGATTTTACCATTTCTTTTGATAAAATATTTCCAATCGATAAACCTATAAATACATCCGCACCTTTCATTGCATCTGCTAAGTCTTTATAAACAATATCTTGAGCAAATTGAGCTTTGTACTTATTTAAGTCTGTTCTATTTTTATTAATGTGCCCTTTTGTGTCAAACATTGAAATATTTTCTCTTTTTACACCTGCAGCTATATACATATTACAACATGCTATTGCGGAAGCTCCAGCACCTGAAACAACAATGCGAATATCAGATAACTTTTTGCCTGTAATTTCAATAGCATTTATTAGAGCTGCACACGAAATAATTGCAGTGCCATGCTGGTCATCATGAAAAACCGGAATGTTCATTGTTCTAATCAATTCTTCTTCAATCTCAAAACATTCTGGAGCTTTAATATCTTCGAGATTGATTCCGCCAAAAGTTGGTTCCAAAAGTTGAACTGCTCTTATAACTTCTTTTGGATCATGCGTATTTAGTTCAATATCGAAAACATCAATATCCGCAAATCTTTTGAACAAAACACCTTTTCCTTCCATAACTGGTTTCCCAGCGTGAGGTCCAATATCCCCCAAACCTAAAACAGCAGTCCCATTTGATACAACAGCAACTAAATTTCCTTTTGCAGTGTACTTGTAAACATCCTCTTCATTTTTTTCAATTTCTCTACACGGCTCTGCTACCCCAGGGGTGTAGGCTAAAGATAATTCGCGTGCAGTATAACATGGCTTGGTCGGTATTACTTCAATTTTACCTTTACGACCTTCGCTATGATATTTTAGTGCTTCTTCTTTACTAATTAACATTTTAAAACTTCCTTGAATTAATTTGTAAATAATAATTCATGTTCCTTTGGTTCTAAAATATGTATTAACTTTCAAATAAAAAAAGATTTTTATTCCTAAAGAATTAATGATTTTTATATATAATCTTTTTTGAGTCTTTATCAACTTTGATAAAGAAATTTACCTTAAAACTAATTAGCCCATATACTTATAAACTACATTCTGTATTTTTATAAAATTGATTTTAGAACATCAAAAGAATATTTTTGAGACTAAAAGGAAATAAAAATGAAAATTGAAGAGATTATTCGAAGTGTTCCTAAAGTATTGCTTCATGACCATTTAGATGGTGGCCTTCGTCCCCAAACTGTAATCGAATTAGCTAAAGATATTAAGTATAATAAATTACCTACAACTGATCCTGAAGAATTGCGTGAATGGTTTCATAGCGGCGCAAATAAAGGAAATCTTGTTGAATATCTTCAAGGTTTTGAACACACCTGTGCTGTTATGCAAACAAAAGAAGCACTATTTCGTGTAGCTTATGAAATGATGGAAGATATGAAAAATGATGGTGTTTGTTATGTAGA
This sequence comes from Melioribacter sp., assembly GCA_029907415.1. Lineage (GTDB taxonomy): Bacteria > Bacteroidota > Ignavibacteria > Ignavibacteriales > Melioribacteraceae > Rosettibacter > Rosettibacter primus. The sequence goes on along the minus strand of JARYLX010000167.1, from coordinate 1,368 downwards.
AACTCGATTTGCACCAGTCTTTCATACTCAAAAAGGCTTATACTATGAAGATATACTTAATGCAGTACTCGAAGGTTTGGAAAAGGGAAAGCAAGATTTTGGAGTTGGTTATGGATTAATCCTTTGCGGGATGAGAAATATGAAAAATACTTTAGAGATTGCCGAGCTTGCAGTAAATTTTAGAAACCATGGGGTCGTTGGTTTTGACCTCGCTGGTGAAGAAGGTGGCTATCCTCCTAAAAAACATCTTGAAGCTTTTCAATACATCAAACAAAAAAATTTCAATATAACAATTCATGCAGGAGAAGCATTTGGAAAAGAATCAATATGGCAGGCAATCCAAATTTGTGGCGCACATAGAATCGGTCATGCAACTCGACTAACAGAAGATATTGTATTTGATAAAGATGGAAATGTTGTTGCACTTGGAGAATTAGCTCAATATATTCTTGATACTCGTTTACCACTTGAAATTAATCTATTAAGCAATGTTCACACTGGTGCAGTTGATAGATTAGAAAATCATCCATTCATAAAATTATATAAAGAAAAATTCAGAGTATTTTTAAATACAGACGATAGATTAATGAGCAATACAACTTTAACAAAAGAATACGTCATTGCAAGTGAGTTATTCGGGTTGAATTTGGATGATATTGAAAAACTTAATATAAATGCTATGAAATCATCTTTCATTCCCTATAAAGAGAGATTGCATTATATTTATAATGTAATCAAACCTGGCTTTCAAAAAATGAGAGAAAAACTTCTATCACTAAAGGTATAAGAATTATGGCAAAACAACTTTTCAAGAATTACACTTACCATTTTGACAAGAACGAAAAAAAACTACTGGAAACATTCTGCAAAACTTTATTAAAACAGATGAGTGCTGATGAAAAATTTTATGGTGACATACGTGCATTTAATTCTATATTAAATAAACTAAATGAATCATCGGATGAAATTAGATTCACTAAAGAAGAAAAGACCAAGCTGGTTTTTAGATTAAAGGAAAATGTTGAGCATATAGAAAAGCAATTAAAGAAATCAGGGTTTATCAAAAGATGGCTTTTGAAATCTGTTTTTACACAATATAAAAATTTATTACAAAATCATTTTAATGAATAAACATGTCAACCAGAATTATTAAAGCTCCAGGAGGAAACAAATTAAACTGTAAAGGCTGGATTCAAGAAGCAGCAATGAGAATGCTGATGAATAATCTTGACCCAGAAGTAGCAGAAAAGCCCAATGAATTAATTGTCTACGGTGGTTCAGGAAAAGCAGCACGAAACTGGGAAGCATTTGATGCAATTATTGAATCATTAAAAAATCTTGAATCTGATGAAACACTTTTAGTTCAGT
>JARYLX010000166.1 GCA_029907415.1 Melioribacter sp. | reverse complement strand
TTTAGATATGGAAAAGCCAGAAGAGATAGAAAGTAAGGAAGATGATGAACCAAAAGAAATTGAGATTGAGCTTGGAAAACATAGAAGAGATAATAAAGCTGATAGGTTGAATATTGTTGAAGATGATTCATGGATTCGCTCTGAAATTAATATTGAAGATAAAAATAAAGAACAAGAAGATAATTTTGAGCATGAGAAAAAGGAAGAAAGTTATCTAGGGCTTAAGAAAAAAGTACCCGAAAAAATTGAGTGGAACTGGGGTGATGAATTAAGAGAAGAACTGGAGTCTTATAATAAAGATTTTGAAAATGGAAGTGAAGTAGAAGAGGACTTTGATTTTTATGAAAATAAATCAAGCATTAAGAATGAAAAAGTTGATGATATATTAAAAACAACAAAACCTTTATCATCAAAATTATTTGAAGAATTAGAAAAGACAATAAAAAAAGAAATTGAAGAAACAACAAAAGAATTAATCTACTCGGAAAATCAATACAGTAGAAAAAAATATGAATTTATCGAAGCAGATGAAAATCAATTTGACAGAAAAGAAATTTCAAGAACACACACTTATGATGATGAAAGAAAATATATTTCGCAGGAATATGGATATAAGAATGATAATAAAACTTTTGGGAAAACTTTTTTGATTCTATTCTTTTCATTTGTAGTAATTGCAGGTATGATAGTATATCTTCTTTTACCTAATAAAAAATTGGGAACTAAGAATCCAAATCTTGATGAAGGACTAAATTTAGATACATCTGAAAATCGTGAACAGGTAATTGCATCTTTGCCACAGGAACAAACAGTAATCCCAGAAGAAAGTGATTTCCCAAGAGTTCCAGTGTTGCCCTCGGTTAAAAAGTCCGAACAAAAATTAGAAAAGCCAAAAGAAGAGATTATAAAACCTTCAGATGAAACGTTATATAGAAACATTTTGAATGATACGCGTATAAACAGGACAATTTATTTTGATGGAAAGACTTATAATGTTCAGGTTTCATCGTGGAGAAATAAACTTAAAGCCGAACAAGAAGTAAAAAGATTAAGAAGGGAAGGTTATGATGCTTTTGTATTGATTGCTAATCTTCCCGAAAAAGGAGGATTATGGTATCGAGTAAGAATTGGTTCTTTTAAATCACTTGAAGAAGCAAAAGAATTTTCTTCTAAAAATAATTTCTAACAAAATGGAAGGTTAATATGGATTTACTTTCAATTTTCCTTAAAGGTGGATGGATAATGTATTTTATCCTGATATGTTCGATAATTGCTCTTGCAGTAATTATTGAAAAATTTATTGTATTGAGAAAGGCTAAGGTAAATGTCCCGGCATTTTTAATTAAAATTAGAGCAATGCTTAAAAAGAAAGATATTGAAGGAGCAATAAATTTTTGTTTACAGGAAAGAACACCAGTTTCAAACATTGTAAGAAAAGGATTGAAAAAGTTTAGATTTGGCCATCAAAGAGTTGTAGAAGCAATTGAAAGCGCAGGCAGACAGGAAATTGGCAGACTTGAAAAAGGTCTTTCAATATTAGCAACAATATCTGGTATTGCTCCATTACTCGGATTTTTAGGAACAGTAACTGGTATGATTGGTGCATTTATGAAAATACAGGAACTTCAGGGTTCAGCAAATCCTTCGGATTTGGCAGGTGGAATCTGGGAAGCATTAATTACAACAGCATTTGGTTTGATTGTTGGAATTCCTGCACTTGCATTTTATAATTATTTTGTAAGTGCAATTAATAAATTGGTTATGGATATTGAACTAATTACAAATGATATTATTGATTTGCTTGATGATACATCAAAGCAGCCTGCATATGATGATGAAGAAGAAATAAATTTATAGGAGCTTAAAATGAAATTTGAAACTACAAATAAACCCTTAAGCATATTTGCTTATTCATCACTTACAGATATTGTAATGCTTCTGTTGATATTTTTTCTGTTAACATCTCAATTTGTAATTCAAACAGGAGTGAAAGTAAAATTGCCAGGTGCCAAAAACAATGAACAGGCAGCTCCATCAAAAATGATTGTAACAATTACAGAACAGGGTAGAATATTTTTGGGTAACGAAGAAGTTGGAATTGACAAACTTGCAGGTAAGCTTGAATTAAATAAACAAAAGACAAATGAAAATAATTTAATTATTCGTGCAGATAAATCTGTTAAAATTGATTTAGTAATTCGAGTAATAGATGCTGCTAAAGGAATTGGAATAGATAGATTTACAATTGAAACTGAAAAAGAGACATTTTAATTATGAATAAAAATCCAAGAAATATTTCTTACATAATTTCATTTATTATTCATGTAATTATCATTATTGTTTTTGCTTTTATAAATTTATCTGTAGGTCTTGAAGAAGAAGATTATGTTACAATTGGATTTGGAAGTGGAATGAGTGCTGGCAGTGTTGGTCCTCTGGGACAGGATATGGAAACTCAGCAAACACAACCAAAGAAAGAAATGATTAAAAAAGATGAACAGCAAAAAGTTGAACTTCCTAAAACAAAGACTTTGGATGAAGAAAATTTAATTGCAAAAACTGATAAGAAAAATCAAAAAGACCTAAATACAGAAAAGATAAAGCCATTGAATACAAATCAGCAGAAAGCAAGTGGTACAGAAGATGCAGGAGAAGGTATAGGCGGTTTTGGTTTTGAACTCGATTTTGGCGGGAAAGGAATTCGAAAAATTTACAGTTATACATTACCAGAATATCCTGAAGGTGTTTCCAAAGAAATTGATGTTAAATTAAAATTTACAATTCTGCCAGATGGAACAGTTGGAAAAATTTTCCCGTTGATTAAAGCTGATGCAAGATTGGAAATGGCTGCAATTAATTCATTGCGTCAATGGAGATTTGAACCGCTTCCTCCAAATGCAAAGCAGGTAGAACAAACAGCAATTATTACATTCCCTTATCGTCTTCAGTAACCTTTTCTTCTTTATAATAAAAACGATAAAAAAAGAATTCAGCAATTGAAAGAAGTGTTAAAGAAATTGTATCTGCGTCAAAATGAATACCAAAACCTTTGCTGTCAAAAAATATTTTTACAATTGTTGTAGAAATTGACCAGCCTACAGAAAAAAGAATGATGATTAAAGCAACATTTATTAATGCTGTGCTTAATGATTCTTCCTGCCACTTTTTTGTGAATATTACCGTTATAAAGATTAGATGAGCTGCAAAAATTAATGCCGATACCATTCTTATTCTTCACTTATTTTACTATTTATAATTTGAGCCCCAATTAATCCACCGATTATACCGAAAATTGTATCAACAAGAAAATTATTAATGATTACTGAAAGTGTATATAGAAATGAAAATCCGTGTTCAATTATATCATTACGGACAATTTGAAATAAATTTATTACTTCGTTGCGAATTTCATCACTTAAAGGAAAATTGTTGACCATTTTCTGAAGTTCAGGAAACATTGCCACCACATCATTATTCCTTGTGATAAAAGTTATTATGATATCAAATAAAGAACCAAATAATGCAGCATAAATTCCTGTCATTAATCCAATCATTAAAGCATGCTTCATTGTAGTTTTTGTTGTTATACGATTTGCTTTCCTATCAAGCAAAATAGCAATGAATGAAGCAGCTGGAATAATTAAACAACATGAAAAACTTTTAACAAGTGGGACAACCTGCAAAACACCTGCACCAAATCCGCATACGAATGATGATATATATTTTCTCATTTATCTAATTGAATTTCATTAAAAAGATTTATTAAACTTTTGTAAAAATATAAAAATAGAACTGAACCGAAAAGAAACCCGGTAAAAAATGCTAAAGTTTTTGAATAACTGTAAATATTTAATGATACAAATAAAATATCAATTATTATTGGGATTATAGATATAAAAAGAAATTTGAGATTTGTGTGTAATATTTTTTTAACGACAAGACTTACAATTGATGAAAGTAAAATACCAGAATAAATTCCAGCACATCTTGAACAAACAAGTGAATGCCCGCAGTTAAGTTCTATTAATTTCCCGGATTTTTGATGACAGACTAGTGAATATGTTTTTTTAATAAATGGCAAAATTATAATTGACTTAGGATAAAGTTTTGTCAGGCATTCAAAAAATATTCCTGTATACCAGATTGAAATTAAAATAAATATGAGTAGTTTAAATCTCAGTCTCAAAATTATTCTGATATTATTTTATAAATCAAAATTTTTTTTGGAGTTAATAAATACAATTTTTGGTTGAATATTAAGCAGTCTGTTATTATATCTTCAATTTGAGGGTCAAAATTTTTAAACTCAAGAGTCTGTAAGTTATTCTTTGACAAAGAAAAATAAATTATTTTTTGTGAGCAAAGGATAATTCCGGAAAATGTTGAATTTATATTAATAAGTTGTTCTTGAAATTTAAATTTGGAAATGTTGTTGCCAAAGAGGTCATAAATCAAAAGAAAATTATTATCTATTACCAAAATTTTATTATCAATTATTGCAAGTGCACGGGGATTCTGCAAAGCAAAATCTCCAGATTCTCTGCTTCCAATCTCTGCTAAAAATTTTCCTGCAGAAGTAAATTTTAAAATTCTTGAATTATCAGAATCAATAAGAAAAATGTCGCCCTGACTTGAAATTCCTGTTCCAATTGGATATCGAAATTTATAAAAGTCATTTTCAATTGAATTAGCTGATAGCGAGGAAATATAATTCAGGTCTTTATCAAATATTTGAATTCTGTCATTAAATTTATCTGCCACATATACATTTAAGGTTGTGGCAGTAATATCTATCGGTAAATCAAAAGAATTATTGTCAAATCCATATCCGCCAAAAGTTTTTAATGTGTTTCCAAGAGTATCTAATTTTATTATTTCATTTTCTGCTGCATCTGATACATAAATAAATCCAGAAGGATTAATACTAAATGCATATGCTGAATTAAAGGAACCAATTTCATTTTGGAATAAGAAAGACTGGGCTTGAGTGTTTTGATTCGTTAAGAATAAAAAAAGTAAAATTGACATGTAAGAAATTAATCTACTTATTGTGACAATGATTTTGTGAATGTACTCAGAATAATTTTTTAGTAATTCTATCATTATGATTTTATTATTAAAGAATTAAGATAAATATTCGATTATGAATTATAAAAAATACTTTTGATTGCAGGCACAATTTATGTAAGATTTTACTTAATTAAAATAAGTTTATTTATTAAATTTGTTTCAAACATAAGGCTATAAATTGTTGCCGGGGGGAAAATGAAAAAGACATTAATAATACTGATGTCATTATTAGTTTTGCTTTCTTCATGCAAATTAAAAGAAGAAAGTGATATTACAGGACCTGAGGGAGAAAATATTTCAACACAATTAAAATTATTATCCCCGAACGGTGGCGAATCCATTGTGGAAGGCAGCTCGTTTGACATCAAATGGAGCGGAAAAACTACCTCGCTTGTTAAAATTTTATATTCGATTGATAATGGAATAAGCTGGAATTTAATAGCTGATAGTTTGAAGAATTTAGGCATATATGCATGGTTTCCGGTTCCGAGTACTATTTCAACTCAATGTAAGATAAGAATTGCATCAATTGATGGTTCAACTTCTGATGAAAGTGATGATGTATTCAGTATTATTCGTAGTACAAACGAAAGTTTAAAAATTACTTCTCCAAATGGCGGCGAAGAATGGGAAGCTGGTTCTTCAAAACAAATAAAATGGTTCAGTACTGGAATTGATTCGGTGATTATTGAATATACAACCGATAATGGCAATCATTGGAATTATATCACAACAGATAGAAAAAATACTGGAATTTATTACTGGGAACCAATTCCAAATACCCCCTCAACTTTAGCCAAAATAAGAATTAAAGATGCTAAGGATGGAATACCATCAACCGAAAGTGAAAAACCTTTTAATATTTTGCCAGAGCCAAAGATTAAGGTAATTACACCAAATGGAAAAGAAATCTGGCTTGCAGGTTCATCTCAAAAAATTGAATGGATTTCTGAAAATGTTGAATATGTTAAAATAGCATATACAACAAACAATGGCTATAACTGGAATACAATAATTGAGTCATATCCAAGTGTTGGGTTTTATGAATGGAAGCAAGTTCCAAATGTAAATTCAAAATTGTGCAAGATACGAGTTTATGATGCAAAAGATGGTGAACCATGGGATGTTTCAGATGAGACATTTGAAATTACCAATCAGGTAAGTCAATCAATTAAAATTATAAGTCCAAATGGAGGAGAAAGCTGGCAGGCTGGAACTTCTCAAAATATAACATGGTCATCGGTAGGTATCAAAAAAGTGAGAATAGAATATTCTTCTAATAATGGTTTAACATGGGATGAAATAATTAATAATTTGTCAAACTCAGGAGCTTATGAATGGAATGTCCCAAATACATTATCAACACAATGTCTTGTAAGAATTAGTGATGCAGAGGATGGCGAACCAGTAACACAAAGTGATAAAGTCTTTAAAATAGTTCCTCGACCCGAAATTAAAGTTTTGTATCCAAACGGTGGTGAATCATGGCCAGCTGGAGTGCTTGATACGATTAGATGGCAATCTATTGGAGTTGAAAATGTTACAATAATGTTTTCTGCAAATAATGGAATTACTTGGGATATGCTTATAGAAAAAACTCCTTCTAATGGAAAATATCCAGCAAGTTTTACATCACCTTCCAATCAATA
>JARYLX010000165.1 GCA_029907415.1 Melioribacter sp. | reverse complement strand
AGTTTACAATGCAATTCCAAGTAAATATCTTACCAGAGAAATTAAGTGCAAAACACTCTTCGAACGCTTGCAAAACTTAATAAAATATGGAGATGCTTACATTGTTCTAAACGGCGGCACAGGCACACTTGTCGAACTCGCAGTAGTATGGGAATTAATAAATAAAAATTTACTAAATGAAAAACCATTTGCCTGTCACGGTTCTATGTGGAAAGAAATTGTTAATCTAATGGAAAAACAAATTAAAAAAGAAAATAGAAAAACAGGATTAATAAAATGCTTCGACGAAATTGATGATTGTGCAAATTACATAATTGAAAAATTAAAAGAATAACTTCAATTATCTAAAACAACAATTCTACCTTTTATTTTATACTTCTCTTCAAGTTCAATTAATTTTTTATTTGCTTCTTCTTCACTTATAAATTGTCCGCAGTTAACAACATTTAAAATGCTTCCTCCAACTTCTTTTGTAGTTATTTCTGTGTAATAACCATCTTTTTTCAATAACTCACTCAATCTTTTTGCATTATCAAAAACTAAAAAAGCTCCTGCCTGAATAGTAAATTTTTTATTGTGATTTTCTTCAGGGATAGTATCAGGTAAATTTCGATTTGCATTTTTTAGAAATGCAGATTCTGGAAATTTATTTCTCAGTTCATCTAAATATTTATTTGCTGTTTTATAAAGTCCAATTGAAAAGTAATAAGAGAAAATATTAAATAAAGCTGCATCAGAATATTTGCTATCAGGAAATTTTTCATACAGGTATAAATATTTTTTTATTGCTTCTTCCCCATTCTTAGTAAGAATTGCATCAAGGTATAACACTGAAGGGTCTGAAGGATTTTCTGATTTGAATTTTAAAAGCATACTCTCAGCTTTCTGAATGTTTCCGTAGTTAACAGAATTTAATGCTTCAGTTATATCAATATTCTGAGAGTATGCATCAATCTTAATTAAAAATATTATCAATAAAAATTTTTTCATTACAACAAAGATTCTTTTGACCTTCTATATGCAGATATCACAAATCCAATTACCATTACAACAACACCCAGCCAGATTAAACTGATAAATGGTTTAATGCTTGCTTCAATAGTCAGAATTTCTTTAGGTACTGATTTTTGTTCCGATTCACTTGATAATGAATTGAAAGTAAGTTCTACCATACCTTGTGAAGCATTCATGTTATTGATATAAACTTTTAAATCTGCTTCTTTAGATTCTGCTGGATAAAATTGTGGTCCCTCTCCTGTGTTATCCATATATGGTTCTATAATTTCCGATTTGCCGTTATAATTAAGTTTAAGGCTAACACCAATTCTAAAATTCTCTCCGCTCATCATTGCACTCATATCTTTGGGCAAAACAAAATTCATAAATGTAATTTCAATGTTTTTATAATTGTAGGTTTCCCCTTTTTTCATTTGAACTGGGGAATTAGAAGTAGAATTTGTTTCATCGTAAGCAATTGGAGCTACATAAAAATCTTTTGTTAGACCAACCAGTATATCAGGTTCTCGCATTAAGCTATTATTAAATTCTGCAATATACATTACAGGAGAAGCCTGACGAACGGAGTTTCCCTTTTTAACCAGGACATTAAATGCATATTTTTTACCACCATCAATTGGCTGATAACCGGTAAAAGTAAGTTCATAGCCAAAGAGATTCACCTTTTCTCCCTTTACCAAATCAATTTGTTGATGTTTTGAGTAGCCGCCTGTTGCCACAACCCCAACAAGGAAAAGAGCTATTCCAATATGGGCAACATAAGCTCCAATAAAACTTTTTCTGCCTCTAAGTATTGAATAAGCAATTTCTCCATTCACAAAAAGTGCAAATGCTGAAGAGAAAGTTAAAAGTACAAGCATAAAATTATTAACGCCACTTAAAACAAAAATTAACAAAGTAAGAATTAATGCAGCAATAATTGAAAATCTTGATTGTTTCCACAACTGTTTGCTTTCTGTGTATTTCCATTTTAAGATTATACTCAATCCATTAAGCAGACCAATAATAATTGCTATTGGAAGATTAAGCTCGTTGTAAAAAGTTGTATCAACTGTTTGTCCAAATATTGGAGCACTTGTTCCGGCAAGAATAATAATTGCAGATGCAATTAATGCAACCGAGCCGGTAAACAATGCTAATTCTCTTGATAAAATATTTTCTTCAAAAGTATAATGTTCTGTAAGATATTTCCATCTGTAAACAATCATTCCTATTCCAAGCAAAGCGAAAAGAATCAAAAATAAAATCAAGAAAAGATATACTGTCATCCCAGGGTCAACAAATGAATGAACCGAAGCATCGCCGAGTATTCCACTTCTTGTAAGAAAAGTACTGTAAAGAACTAGTACATAAGTCATAATACACAGAATTAAATTTGTTTTAACGAATCTACTGCTGCCATCCCTATCCTGACTTTTCTTTTGAACAAGCATTGTATGAATTGAAGCAACACCAATGAGCCATGGAACAAGAGAAGAATTTTCTACCGGGTCCCAGCCCCAATATCCACCCCATCCTAAAACACCATAAGCCCAGTAACCCCCAAGCATAATTGCCAAGCCTAATATCATTGTTCCAGAAAGAACCCATGGCAGCGCTTGTTTAATCCATTCTTTATAATCATTTTTAAGTAATGCTGCAATGGCAAATGCAAAAGGGACTGCTGACATTGCAAATCCAACAAATAACATTGGCGGGTGAATTTGCATCCAGAAATTTTGTAATAGTGGATTCAATCCTTTCCCCTGAATGATAAAATTTTCGATATTAATATTGTTAGCAGTAAGAATAGCATAAAGTTCTTTGCTTACCTGAATAAAATGTTTATTTGATTGAGGGTCGCTGAAAATAAAATTCTGTAAAGATGGCAAAGTAAGATAAGCAGTGTTAATGTGTTTTAAGTCAACAAAATCGCGTTGAGACCAGATATAATTAAAAGGTGACTTAAGAAGAGGATTCAACATTATTAAAAGAAAAGTAATTGATAGCGAGTAGACCATCATTACTCTTGGTTCTAAATCGCCGCGCTTTGAAGTATAATCTAAAAGAATCAAACCGATAATTACAGAAAATAAAGCCCAGAGCATAAAACTGCCTTCCTGTCCAGCATAAAATGTTGATATAAGAAGTCCCGTAGGCAATCCGCTGCTGCTGTAATCATAAACATATTTGTATTGATATTGATGAGTTAATATTGCATGAAGAAGCAATGCGCTTGCAGCCATTACCATAACTGCAGTAAAATGAAAACTTATACGAGCTATCCCAAGTGTATTCTGATATCCTTTGTAAGTGAGATAATACATCAGAATGGTAAAAGCTCCTGCAATTAATGCAAGAGTTAAAAATATATTCCCAATCATAATTTCTCCTGACGTTTTAATTAAGATTTGGCTTTTTGAACAGTTTGTTCTTGATATTTAGAAGGACATTTTGTTAAAATATCTGTTGCATGAAAAACACCATTAGAGTATTTACCTGTAACAACCACGCTTGTTGATGATTCAAAATTATTTGGTATTACTCCATGATAAACAACTTTCATTATATTTCCATTTTCATCCTTAATATAAAATGAAAAAATTTTATTTTCTTTATCGAATTCATAACTCCTTTCTTTCAGCCATGTGCCTGTTGCTTTGACTGTTTTACCTGACTGCATTACTTTTACAAAGCTGCTTTCATACTGGACATTAGTTTGCGTAAACAAGTAAATCATAATTCCAAGAAAAACAACAATGATAATTCCGCCAAAAAGATATTTATTTTTCATAATATTATTTCTCCTTTATTTCTTTCTCTAATTCTTTAAGTCTTTTATCCGTATTTAGTAGGAACAGAAAAATTCCAATCCATACAACAAGAACAATAAACATTACAATATAAATTGAGTTTTGCTCAAGAAAATTTATTAATCCGTTTTCCAATTTTAACCTCTTATAATTTTTTAGAAATATTTTCGTTCATTATTATAACTTTATAACGAATTTTCCAAATCCACCAGTATAAAATTGTAAATGCTATAAGTGAAAGATAGAATACCATCATCATATTAAAATTCATCTTAAAATCCACAATAGGACCAGCATTATCGTCGTTTGCAGAGCCTGGATGTAAACCCGTCATTATTCTTGGCATAATAAAAATAAAGAATGGAACAGTTAAAAATGCTATTATTGAATAGACTGCAGAAAGTCGTGCTCTTTTATCTTCATTTTCAACTGCAGAACGAAGAGCCAGAAGAGAGCCATAAATTAAAAGCAAAATAAAAATGCTTGTTTCGCGTGGGTCCCAATGCCAGAATGCACCCCAGGTAAACTTTGCCCAGATTGAACCTGTAACAGTTGCAAGAATGCAAAAAACCATTCCAAGCTGCAATGCTGATGCAGACTTTGCATCTTCATCCAGATTTTTATTTCTTAAATATTTTATTCCATAAATCATTGCCATTAAAAATGCAATTACAGAAATCCATGCCGTTGGAACATGAAAGAAAATTATTTTTGCTTTTTCTTCAAGACCCGGTATGTTTGGAAATTCATACCAGTGCTGCGGTTGAGGTACAATTGGAAATGTAATGCCCGCAATAATTACAAATGTCATTAAAACAAATAAAGTTATCTTCCAAACCATTTTATTTTTCTTGTTTAATTTATAAATATGGATATTTAGACAGCATTTAAGTCATAGTTGCTCGAAAAATATAAAAGTAGATTATGATTTCCAAAGATTTAGCTTTTTAATTATGTTTACATAAGATTATAATGCTACAACAATTAATGTAAAGAATTTTTCTCAATCATACTTAAATGAATTTAAACAGAATACATAAAAATTAATTTTAATACAAAATAAACATTAACTCGTCTAACTGTGCAGAATAAAAAAATCAATGAGGAAAATTTGGCTCACAGAAATCCAATAAAAAGAATATTCGATCTTTACACAAGTGACTTAAGTTATCAGGAAATTGAAAAATTAATTAAACAGGAAGCCAGCGAAGTATATGAATTTTTCAAAAGTGATATTCCTAAACCCGACTCATCAAAAAATAAATTTATCCGTGGTTTAATTTTTCTTAGAAGTCTTTTCAATGCATTTATTTTGAGACTATCACCTGCAAGAAGAATTTTTTATCTAATAGCACTCTTTTTCTTCATAGTAAGTTATTCAGAACCTAACTCACTTTATCTACTACTGTCCTTCATCATATTAAATTTGTTACTCGCTTTCGAACTTGCAGATAAACTAACTGCAAAAAGTGAACTTGAAATTGCAAGAAAAATACAATTTGATTTGATACCAAAGCATTCACCTCAAATAAAAGATTATCAGATTTCAACATACTACGAACCTGCAAGAGAAGTTGGCGGCGATTATTTTGATGTAATCGAAACAAAAGAAAAAAGTTACATAATAGTTGGAGACATTTCTGGTAAAGGAATGGCTGCCGCACTTTATATGGTTCGGGTTCAATCAATAATTTATTTTTTACTTGATTACTATTCAGACATTAAAGATATAATTATAAATCTTAAAAAATATTTCTCAAAAAATTTGAGAAAAGAATTTTTTCTTACAATCTCAATTTTATCAATTGAAAAAGATGGCAAAATAAATTTTGTAAAGGGTGGACATCCTCCTGCTCTTCTCTATAAGAACAATCAAAAAGAATTTATTGAAATTAATCCATCAGGTATTGCAATTGGCATGAACGATAGAGGTTTGTTTGAGAAAACCTTGGCAGAAATACAGATTAATCCTGACCTTAATGATATTATTATTATTTATTCCGATGGTGTGACTGAAACAATGAATATTTTCAAAAATTTTTTTGGATTAGAAAACATTAAAAAAGTAGTTGAGAAAAATGTTGATAAATCAGCCGAAGAAATCAAAGAAGCATTATTAAAATCAATAATTTCATTTAGAGGGAATGCACCTCAAAACGATGATTTAACACTTGTCGTAATAAAAAGAAATCATTCAGTTTCAAGCACCTGAAATTCCTCGTCAGCAGGTCTTATCTCATCATACATTTTTTTTAATGCATTAAATGCAGTTTGATTTCCTCTTTGAGCTGCTCTTCGATAAAATTTAACTGCTGTTGCTTTGTCCTCTTTTACACCAATTCCCTTTTCATAACAATAACCTAAATAAGCTTCAGCAAGAACTGAGCCTTCATTTGCTGCTTTTATAAGAATTTCAATCTGGTCTGTTAAATTATTTCTCGATGTAGAATCAACAATTTGTGCAAATGCTATTCTAATTAGAGCTTCTTTGCTTCCCAGATTTTTTGCAAGTCTCCAGTATTCAATTGCTTTTTGAATGTCTTTCTTTACAATTGAACCTGAACTATAACATAAGCCAAGTTCAATAATTGAAGGCAGATGATTTTTTGTGACAGCATTTATTAAGAGTTCAAGTGCTTGCTGATTTGTTATAATATTTATAAATCCTAGTGCTGTTGCCCCGGCAATTACATACATAGCATCTGCATTATTTTTATTTGCTCTATCTTTCAAAACATTAATAAAGTTTTCATCTCTAATCATTTTATAAAAAATTTCTCCAGCTTTATATGAGCCAAGACGATATGCATGCAGGTAATTTGATGCAGCTTTTATCAAATCCTTTTCAAATAATATTCCTTTTTCGTATGCAAGTCCCTTAATTAAAATTGCTTCAGGACTGCCATTTTCTGCTGCAAACAACAAAATAGATTT
>JARYLX010000164.1 GCA_029907415.1 Melioribacter sp. | reverse complement strand
TAACAAAAATCATCAGTGATGTTATTAGAAATAAAAAGATTGTAAAGTGCAGATAATTTATTTTTGCATAGGCAAGCAAAATTTTATTGCTTATCAAATTTGACTTCATCATCAATTCAATTACAAAGCGCGAGAGACCGAAAAATTCACCAATAATCAAACTAATGAATGCACTTTTTGATTTTATCTTTTTAAATATCAATCCAATTATGAATACTGCAGTTATTGGTGCACTTATAAATGCTTGTGTGCTTTGCAAGAAAATATAAATCTGATTATTAATTACCTTCACAAATGGAACAATAAGTAATACAAATACGACTATAAATATTGTAACCATTCTTCCTACAAGCACTAAAGTTCTTTCTGAAGCATTGGGATGCCCTGGCTTGTAAAAATCAATTGTATACAATTCAGAAATTGTATTAAAGGAAGCTGATAGTGATGACATCATTGCACCCAAAAATCCTGCAATTATAAATCCTCTTACACCTGATGGAATTATATTACTAGATAGCAATACAGGATAAGCTTCGTCGCCATTGATTCCAGGATATAGAGCAGCTGAAATCAAGCCTGGAAAAACTAGGATGAAAATGGGGAAAATCTTTAAAAAAGATGCCAGCAAAGTTCCACCACGAGCATCCTCAATACTTTTTGCTGCAATAATTCGCTGCAAAATGTAATTATCTGCACACCAGTACCAAAAAGCAATTATTGGTGCACCAAAGATTATGCCTGTCCATGGAAATTCGGGGTCATCAATTGGTTTAAACATTTGGAAATAATCTGCCGGAAGTTTTTCCATTAAACCAGAAATGCCCCCAACCTCATTCAAGCCAAATATTGTAAAAACAAACGCTGTGATAAAAAAGAAAATCCCTTGAAATACCTGAGTTCTTACAACAGCAGAGAAACCACCAACAAGTGTATATATTCCAGTTATTAAAACTATTGCAGAAGCAGAAGAAAAAATACTCCATCCTAAAATACGATTGAAAAGTATTCCACCAGCAAAAAGTGTAACAAGAATTTTGGTTATTATATATGTGAAAATTGATATTCCAGAGTAAAATTTTCTGCTTGCTTTATCAAATCTTTTCTCAAGAAATTCTGAGGAAGTAAATATTCCAAGATTTTTATAGATTGGAGATATAATCCATCCAAGAAGAATGAGTAAAAAAATTGCAATTAATTCAAATTGTCCTACAGCAAGACCCCGTGTTGCTCCAGAGCCTGCTAATCCAATAAAATGTTCACTTGATATATTTGCAGCAAATATTGAAATGCCCACTGCTATCCAGCCAAGATTTCTATTAGCAAGAAAATATTCTGCAGAATTTTTATCTTGATTACGAGCTTTCAATCCAATTGCGAGCACGGTAATCAGATAAATGAAAATTATAATACTATCGAATAAACTTATCGAATTTTCCATATTATGCTTTTTGTCAAAATCAATACCACACAAAAGATTTAAAATTTGTTTCTTTTCGAAAGATTTTATAAAAAATACTTTTGGCTCGCTTATTTTTATGATAAGTTCTGATTATTATTTTAATAAGGAGAAATGTTATTTAAGATAAACTATTTTGCTAATAGTTTTATAGTTATTGAAGGAATACTGAACAAAATAAATTCCAGTTGAGAGGTTATATTTGATAGGATTAAATAATAATTGATGTTCCCCTGAAGTTTGAACTTCGTCGAGCAATTTATCAATTTCCTGACCTATAGCATCATAAAGTTTGATTGTTACTCTTTGAGTTTTCGGAATTGACCACTTTAACATTGTCGATGAATTAAATGGATTCGGATAATTTGGAAAAACTGTAAACTCATTTTTTATTTCTTTATTATTATCATTTATATCTGTAATTAAATCTTTTCCGTTAATTGGCACAGGAATTTTTTTCGAGGTAAATAATTTGAACTCGCCTGGTTTTAATTCAATTGTGATTTTACCATTTTCAATTTTTATACTATCTCCTGTAAAATACTCATACCAATATCCATCATTTGAAAATGAAAATTCGTTAGTTCGAGAAATGACATCAAAATTGCCAATAATGCTCACATTCATTGTGCTGTCAAATAAATCGATTCTCTTAACAGAAGGATACACATTAAGAGTAAAATTCGTTGTTTGAAATACTTTGTATTTCTTTCTGAGTGAAATTAATTCAGAAATAAATTTGAAAAGTTTCTGCCTTTCAGAATAATTTTGATTTGTGTAATAATCCCATCGAATTGGTTTTTCGCCTAACCTGCCGTTATAATCTATTGAATAGTCATATCCTAATTCACCAAATTGCCAAATCATTTTTGGACCAGGAACAGTTAAAAAGAAAGCCATTGCAAGTTTAATTCTACTCAACGCTATATTCGTTTTTTTAATATCGTAAGAACCCAATGCATTACCCGATTTAAGATTTCTATACATTAATCTTTCTTCATCGTGACTTTCCATGTATCCAACAATATGTGGCTTATTAAATCCTCTTGATTTATAAGATATTCTGCTAAAATTAGATTTACCACTATCATTCCAACCCATAGAAGCTTGTGAGTATTGGTAATTTAAATTTCCCCAGACCATCATTCCATAATCTGTCAATTCTTTTTCTTCTCTATCTTCTGTAAAATGTTCTAAAATTACATATGCATTAGGATCAATCGACCAGATTTTGTCTGCCATTCTTTTAAGTAATTTTATTCTTGCCGGGTCATAAGTACTTCCTTCTCCTTTTGTATTGGTTAATCCCTTTGAAAAATCAAAACGAAAACCATCAACTTTAAATTCTTTTAACCAATAAGAAGTAATTCTATCTACTAAATATTTTGTGTTGTTGCTTTCATGATTAAAATCATATCCCCAATAGTAAACTGGATTTGGAGAAACTTGATTGAACCAAGGATTATTAGCCGCGGGTCTTGCATTTAATGTATCCCAATACATTCTTACAAATGGATTCAAACCATAAGCATGATTTAATACAATATCAAGTATTACTGCAATTCCGTTGGAATGACAGCTGTCCACAAACTCTTTTAATTTTATTGAAGGACCATAGTATTTATCAATTGCAAAGTTCATCATTGGGTTATAACCCCAGCTTGAATTTCCTTCAAATTCCATCACGGGCATAAGTTCAATTGCATTAATGCCAAGTTTTTTAAAATAGCTTATTGTGTCAATCAATGATTGAAAAGTATGTGTACTTACAAAATCACGAACCAACAATTCATAAATAATTAATTCTTCTTTCTTTGGTTTAACAAAATTTTGATTCTTCCAGTTATATAAATCTTTCTTTGGTTTAAATACTCCAACAATATTTTCCGTCTTACCATAAGGATAAGATTTCAAATTTGGATAAACAATTTGCGGAATGTATGAATCATTCCATGGGTCAAGAATTTTTTCTGAATATGGATCAGGTATTCTCAAGCTTCCATCAATTAAATATTGAAATGCATATTCTACATTTTCATTCAAGTTCGATAATTTAATCCAATATAAAACACTATCTGGACGAATTTCGTATCTATTCATAAAATAATTTGTATCAACTTTCCAGTCGTTGAAATCTCCCAGCACATAAACAAATTTTTTGTATGGTGCAAAAAGAACCAGATATACATCTGAATTTACGTTATTTATTCCATGTTCTAAGTTAAAAGGCAATGTTACATTTTTTACTTCCGGATTTTTCATGAATACAAATTCTATGGAATCTTTTAATCCCGAAGTATCGGTTGCAATAATCTTAACATAATTTATCCCAGTGGGAAAACTTTTTGAATCAAATAAAAACAGAATTGAATCATTAGTTGTTTGCAGTATTTGATTATTATTTATTACTAATTTCATACCTTTAGTTTTTGTACCAATGGCAACAGATTTTGCAAATATATTCACCTTGCTTTCCTTTTCAACAAAATATGGTGACCTTAATGGGTCGCCAAATGATAAATTCACTTTTGGATTTTTTAATACAACTGAAATACCTTTTTCATAAATAGGGACAAAAATATCTTCGGTTTGTTTTTGACCATCACTGCTTCGTAACACAAAACATAGTTCGACTATCTTTACAGAGGGATTAGTGACATTATAGAATTTACGAGGATTATTAATTACAATCTGGTATAAATCTTTTCCCAATCTTATTAATTTTGGTTGTCTCGTATTATCATTCCATGTACTAATTACATTCTGCCAGCTTGAAACAGAGCCATTCTGATATTTTAAAGTAACTCCAGTATGTGCATAAACATCGCCAGTATAACCTGCAATTTTATTTTGATGTGTTGCATAAGTAACATCAAATACAATTACAATACTATCTGTTTCTACAGGATATTCTGGATAAGTTGTGAATTTAGTTTGAGCAAAAGAAAGATTGTATATTATCAAAAGGGCAATAAAAATATTTTTATTTATCATAATAATTGATTTAATTGGGTAAAGAACTAATTAATTAAAAAAATGTAATGGTGCATTCAAAAAAAATAGAAGGGAGAAATTCTATTTCAAATTTCTCCCCCTCTCAACATTCACAAAGAGTTTATTTAATTAATAACATTTTCATTGTTTTTATAAAATTAGAAGTCTTTAATGTATAGAAATAAACACCGCTGCTTAAATTCTGAGCGATGAAATCGACTTCATAAGAGCCAGCGTTCATTTCTTTATTAATTAAGACAGCAACTTCTTCGCCAAGAGTATTATATACTTTCATAGTTACAAAGTCTTTACTTGGGATTGTAAATCTTATTCTAGTAGTTGGATTAAAAGGATTTGGATAATTTTGTTCGAGTGAAAAATTCTTAGGAATTCCAAGATTTATTTCACGAACATCCGTAGGTAACCCTTGTGGCCATAATTCTACCTGATCAGATTTATCTTCCTTATCTGTCCATTTATCAAGAGGAGCAGTATAAGGTTGAACAAATTGTCGAGAACCTGTCATAGCGCAGAAACGAACTCTGTAAGCATTTTTTCCAAAACCTGCAGTTTCTTGTTTGAAGGAACCGTCTCGTTGTCTCTGGAATGCATAACGATATTCAAAAGCATTGATGCCTGGTCCTGTTACAGTTAATGTACCTTCATAAATTTTATCGCCATCGGGGTCTGTTAATTCGAAGTAAGTTTGCTCATCGCTATCAACCCAACTCATCAATCGAGCAAAAACTGGCTGTTCACTTATCCAGTAAACTTTATCACCAACTTGCATCGGGTCACCTGTTTTATTTGGGTCCATAGCATCTGTCATATCTACACGGAATTTTACAGAAATTTGTTGACCTTGAGGAACTACGAATTGCGGATAAACATCATCGTAATAAACAGGTGCAAGGACTTGATTATTATCACCGGCAAAATTGACTACTCTATTTCCACCTCCCATAGAAAGCGGTCTTTCCCAGCCGTCTTGCCACAATTCATCTGTGTGACCTAAAGCAACATAAAATTTATATTCCTGTTTAGAACCAACTTCAGTTTTAACAAATGGAACCTGTAAAAACCAGTTTGTTGGTATTAACGGATCTTGATTCATCACTGATCGAGGTGCATCACTATCACTCCAGCCATTAAATCCACCACGAACCTGTAACCTATCTACTGCAGGATCATAAATTCCAAGTTCTTCAAGTACGCTCATATCAACATTAAAAGTAATGTTCCCGTCTGCCAATTGAACATTAGGATTAATATCGTTGAAGTATCTTTCAATAACGTTATCACCATCTTCAATCCATGCTTGTTTATTTGGATCTCCTTCCCAGGTAGTTCCACCGGATTTATTTGTGTAAAGGAATTTATAATTAATCATCTGACCAGAATTTATCTGAACTGTTTTAGTATAGACAGAATCATTGTTATCATCAATAAGTTCATCCTGAGAAGTACTCCAACTATTGAAATCACCTGCAACAAAAACTTTACCAGTTCCGGGAATAAGTTCTCCCTGTTTAATTGGTAAACGCATGTCTGCCTTAAAAGTTACATTAGCTGGATTACCCGAAGGCATTGGAATATTATCATAATAAACAACATCGAGAACTAAATCAGAAGCTACATTTTGAACAACGCGATTGTCGATGCTTTCCCAGCCACCATTAGTAGCTTTTGCACCATTGTGGAAAAATTTGTATTCAAGTTTTCCTGCTGGTACCTGAGCGGTAACTTCATAAATTTTATCGCCATCAGGGTCTGCCATTGGTGTTTCACCCCAGCCATTAAAGCTTCCTCTTACAGAAACTTGATTTTGTGCGGGGTCAAACTTCCCTTTTGCAATTTCTACACTCATATTAACCTTAAAAGTAACATTATAATTTTGAGCGTACATTGCAAAAGCAAAAAAGAATAACGTAAGAAAAATAGGAATTATTTTTTTCATGAAGCCTCCATTATTATTAAGTAAATTAATTAGTTTGTTGTGATTCATCATTAGAATCCTATAATAATTCCGAAACTATGTATGTTATCTAAGTATTTGTATTTTTGGTAAGAATAATCAACTGATATTCTAAATAATTCAAAACTATATTTTATTCCTACACCAAGAGTTAATCCTTCTTGATTATCTTTTAAGAATAAACCTTTATATCCGGCTCTAAGACTAAATAAATTATCGAACAGAGATAGTTCGCCCCCGGCATTTACCCATTGATTATTATCGTTGGGGTGTATTGCATCGATTGCTATAGTGAGTCGCTGATTGTTTAAGAATTCAAATTCACGAGACAAACCGATTTGAA
>JARYLX010000163.1 GCA_029907415.1 Melioribacter sp. | reverse complement strand
CATCGCTTTGAACATTTTTCTTTTGGTATATCTGCAGTAATTCTAATTATAAGTATGCTGATTGTTTTTACTAATGTGAATGCTTCTGTAAATGAACGAACAAAGGAGATTGGAATTTTTCAAGCTCTTGGTTTTAGAAGAACTCACATAATGAAAATCATATTACTTGAGGTACTAATTGCAAGTTTATTTGCCGGGCTGTTAGGGTTTATTTTAGGGATTATTGGTTCAAAGTTTATTGTTCCGCTTCTTACAATGGATGAGAATATAAAAATCAATTATGAATTTGGATTGATTTTCTTTTCAGCAGGATTTTCTTTACTCATAGGTTTCATGGCAGGAATATATCCTGCTTTTAGAGCTACGCAGTTAGACCCAACAACTGCATTTAGAGCATTATAAAAATTAGGAATAATTTATGAGCTTTATTGAAATAAAAAATCTTATTAAAGAATATCAGACCGGAACAGAAAAAGTATATGCTGTAAATGATGTATCGTTAAATATTGAGGGAAATGATTTTGTGATGCTGCTTGGTCAATCGGGTTCTGGTAAAAGTACTCTGCTTACGATATTGGGTGGATTAAATAAACCTACATCAGGAGAAATTATTGTTGATGAAATTAATCTCTATAAACTTAATTCAAAACAAAGAGCTGATTTTAGAAGAGAATATATTGGATTTATTTTTCAAAATTTTCAATTGATTCCCTATCTAACAGTAGAAGAAAATGTAATGCTGCCTTTAGCTATATCTGGATACACAAAAACCGAAAAAAGAGAAATTGTTTTTTCGTTGTTAACAAAAGTGAAATTGGCTGACAAATCAAAAAGGCTTATAAATGAATTGAGTGGTGGTGAACAGCAAAGAGTCGCAATTGCACGTGCTCTCGTTAATGACCCTTTGATAATCTTAGCCGACGAACCAACCGGCAATCTGGATTCTAAAACCAGCAATTATATTATGAATATTTTTACAGAATTAAACAACGAAGGCAAAACAATTGTAGTCGCTACTCACAACAAGGAATTTATCAAATATGCTAATAGAAGAATTGAGTTGTCAGATGGTAAAATTATTAAAGCCGATTATATGCCGATTGAAATGGAAATTGTCCATTCGATTAATCCGATTAGGTGAATGGTAATTATTTACTAAGTATAATTAATTATATAAAAAATTTTTCAGGAAAATCGATGAAGAAAATAATTATCATTTTAATCTTTTTATTAATCACTG
Organism: Melioribacter sp.; assembly: GCA_029907415.1. Taxonomy (GTDB): domain Bacteria; phylum Bacteroidota; class Ignavibacteria; order Ignavibacteriales; family Melioribacteraceae; genus Rosettibacter; species Rosettibacter primus. The sequence goes on along the minus strand of JARYLX010000163.1, from coordinate 5,572 downwards.
TTGCAATTTATGCCCACGAAGGTCATAAAGAAAAAACAAAACCCGATACTGTAACTATAGTTAATGGGGATACAATTGCAGTAAATGGTAAGCCAACGAATAAAATAGTTAATAAACAAGAATTGGCTGAAAAGAAAGAACCAGAATTTGTTCTTAAACCTGTCGAAGCAATGTTTGAACATTTACATAATAAAATTGTTCATTTTCCGATAGCACTTTCCGCAGGAGCTTTTTTACTAATGTTCTTTTATCTGAAAGATGAAAGATACAGAAAAGCAGTTTTTGCATTAATTCTTTTGACTTTTTTATCGGCTGTTGGTGCATATTTTACAGGGGAAGCACAAAAGACAGCTTTTGAAAATACAAATAAGATGTGGGTTGCAGAAACACATGAACTGTTAGGAACCTTTTCTGCAATTTCAATTTTTGCGTGGCTTATATCATTATTGTCTGTTAAGTATAAAAAAATATCTCTGATTATATCATTGATAACAATTACTTTGGTCTTAGTAACAGGATTTTTCGGAGGAGTATTAGCTCATTGATTATTTCTAATAGGCAATGTTTGAACAACTAATTTTTTTAATAAAGTATTTGGTAGATTAAAATGTTTAAAAATATTAATTGTAATGCGAGATTTATCTTGCTGATTACGAGAAATAATTTTTTCAATATTTTTTAGCAAAAATAAATTTCATTTTACAATTATCAAACAACTTCCGAACATGAAGGGAGATAAAGCAATGTTGTGGAGAAGAATTTGGATTTTCAATTATTAATTACACATATTTAGGCAAATAAAGAATAAGCAGCTGTATTGGTTTTAATTTGTTTTTCCCGAGGGGATTCATTTAGAACAATTATTTTCTTTGACATACCTATCCACCCATTGGTGAATTAAAAGCAAGTTTTCAAAAGTTAAGGTTATTATTCAAGAAGTTAATACATCAATATCTATAAAAATATTTTTTAATTGCATTAAAAATAATTTTTGAAGATATTGAATTAAGAATAATATTTTAAAAAGTTGCATTCTATAAAACTTAGTGTTTATTAATTTTTTCTTAATTATAAATTTCTTCCCGAATAATATCTTCAATTATAAAAGCTGAATTTTAGCGGATACAACTTTTTATATTGCCTTTATTATTCAAACATTATTTTTATCAATAATTATTAAAACGAAAGGAAAAACAATGAATAAATTTTTTAAAATTACTTTATATACTATTATTGGGGTGGTTTTCATTTTTATCATTTTTCTAATTTACTTTAACTCAACATATCCCAAAGTAGATTTACCTTCCAATAAAAAGATTGAATTTTCGGAAGCCAGATTGGAAAGAGGAAAATACCTTGCAAATCATGTGACTGTCTGTATAGATTGTCATTCAATTAGAGATTGGACGAAGTATTCCGGACCGGTTAAGCCAAATACATTAGGTATGGGTGGAGAAATTTTTGATGAAAATTTTGCTGGTGTACCAGGGGTGATTTATTCTAAAAATATAACTCCGTATAACATTAGTAGATATTCAGATGGTGAATTAATGAGAGTGATTACTAATGGTGTAACAAAAGAATCAGAAGCTTTATTTCCTTTGATGCCTTACATGGGTTACAATAAATTAACAGAAGAAGATTTGTATTCAATTATAGTTTATATTCGTTCATTGGAACCAATTAAAAATGAAGTGCCTGAAAGGTCATTACATTTTCCTGTAAATTTTTTAGTAAAAACTATTCCACCTAAATCATATAATCCATCTTCAGAACCAGATAAAAATAATACAATAGAATATGGAAAATATCTTGTAACAATTGCTGGTTGTGTCCATTGCCATACTGAAATGGTAAAAGGGGAACCAGTAATTGAAAAAGCTTTTGCAGGGGGATTTGAATTTAATTTTCCATCCGGAAAAATTAAATCTGCAAATATTACACCAGATAAAGAAACTGGTATTGGATTATGGACAAGAGAACAATTTATCAAACGTTTTAAAATGATGGAGCCTGATAGTAATGTTATTCCTTCTGTTGGACCTAAAGATTTTAATACACCAATGCCCTGGACTATGTATGCAGGAATGACAAATGCAGATTTAGGTGCAATATATGATTATTTGAAAACATTGAAACCAATAAGGAACAATGTTATAAGGTTTACTCCATCAAAGTAAAATAATCATCTTGGATTGTTGAGTAATAATTTTTTTTATTTTTCAAATGAAAGAAAATTTTATGATTTCTTATTGCAAATTAAGAACCACAATTAAAAGTTTTTGTGGTGATAATAATTTAGTTAGAGCAACTAAATTCAATCAATATTATCTCATTAAGATATTTAGTTATGATAGACAATAAAACAAAAAAAATCTGGAAGAAAAGAATTCAGGAAGAAGTTGATGCTGCATTTTTATATCATACTCTTTGTGAATTAGTATCTGATGAAAAGAAAAAATCTTTATATAAAAAACTTGCATCAATCGAAGAAAAGCACATTAGCATTTGGATTGAGCATTTGAATAAGAATTTAATTTCTGTCGATAATCTTAAACCAACGTTAAAAGCAAGATTGCTCAGTAAATTAAGTAGAAAGTATGGATCTTTATTTCTTTCAAAGCTAATGTTAAGAGAGGAATCATCAGAAGTAAAATCATATCTTAATTTATATAAAAATTCACGGGCAGAACAAACTAAAGACATAGCATTAAAATTAGCACGGGATTCTGCTGCACATGCAAAATCACTTATGGTGTCAATTGGAGAACAATCAGAACCGTGGCACACAGCAGAATCAGGTGGACTTATTAGAAATATAGTTTATGGTTTTAATGATGGATTAACTGCAAATTTTGGATTAATTGCAGGAGTTATTGGGGCATCTGCTCAGTCTCATATCATTTTGATTTCTGGTATTGCAGGGATGATTGCAGATGCATTGTCGATGGGTTCTTCTGGTTACTTAGCTGCTATGAGTGAGAAAGAAGTTTACGAACATGAAAAAGCAATGGAATCCGAAGAAATTAAACTTATGCCAGAACTTGAAACTGAAGAACTTGCATTAATTTATGAAGCCAAAGGAATTGATAAGGATGAAGCAATGAAAAGAGCTATAGAAATTATGCAAAATCCTGAACAAGCTCTCGAAGATAAAATGCATGAAGAACTTGGTTTAGCAGAACGAAACATTAGTCCATTTACAGAAGGTTGGGTTACAGGTCTTGCCACTGCAATAGGAGCATTAATACCAATATTCCCTTTTTTCTTTTTAGAAGGAAGATTAGCAATATGGACATCATTTGTAGTTTCGATGTTGATGCATTTTGCTGTTGGTGCAGCCAGAAGCTTTTTTACAGGTCGAGGTATTTTTCGAAGCGGATTTGATATGTTTGTTGTTGGATTTGGTGTTGCAGTAGTGGGCTATTTTATTGGTGACTTAGTATTAAAAATTTTAATGTAGTTTTTAATTTGATGATTTGTTTATAATTAATTATCAAATATATATACTTTATTTTTCTTCTTAAGAATTTTTTGATACAATTTTTACATGCCATTCTTACCACTTAATATCAGCTCAGTAGAAAATTAGGATGTTAGATTTAATTCTAAATTATAAACTGAAAGTGAAATTAGTAAGAGAGATTTATGAATTTCAAGATTTTTTGAAAAAGAGCAGTATGATTAAAATGCTACTATTAATTTACTAAATTAAATAAGCGTAGTTCAAAATGAATATAAAGAGCCTAAGCATTTGCGATGATCAATGTATGAAATGATGAGATAAATTTATTGATGGGTATAAGAAAAGTAAGAATAAATATCTTGATATAAAATTATGATATGATCCTTATTATAAAAATAAAGTAAAAGAATTAAATGAAATAATAAATTGCTGAATGGAAAATGTATTATTTAATTTATTTTCTTTTCTGTGGGAATCCAAGTAAAAATCTGGAAATTTTATTGCTTATATATAAACTGCCAAAATAATTATTGACCAAGTTTCTATGAATGATAAATCCCTATAGCTGACAATGAAGTTAATATACTGTAAAAATATCCTATAAAATTCCGCTCTTAAGTTTGATATTTAATATAAATTAAATCACCAAAAATGGTTTACTTATAAATCATTATAAATTTTGGGCTGTCTTAATTTTTATTTCTTAGACAGCCCATTAATATTAAAATGCTGATACAATACCGATTGAAAATTGATTATATTTTTTTTCGATGCTATAAGTGTATTCACCTACCAAGCGTATATTTCTTCTTAAGAGATAACCCAAGCTTATTGTTGTGCTGTTATAATCAAGTTCGTTGAAATCAGAATCAACCCAGTTATATAAAAGAACTCCGTACCATTTACTTTCATCACCTTTTGGAGTATAAATTAACTCGCATATAACCCCTTTTGTTTTAAAATTTTTCATGAAAAATTCTGCACTGTCATCTTTTCTTTCCGCATATTGATAATTCAATTCAAGTATGTCTTTCAGCTTTAAGGTTGCGTCGATTCCCCACATATTAAAAGTGTTTGTAAATTTTCTTGATTTATCATCAACTAAATTTTCTTTGCCATAATAGCCAAAACTTCCGATACGAATTCCTTCAATTATATCTTGTGAAATTCTTCCAAAGAAATTTTTGTATTTATCATTATCAAAAATTTTAAAACTATTTGCTGCACCAATTCCTGTCCCGTTTAATACTTCAAAGATTATATCTGTTTTTGTTGGCAAACCATAAGTCAACATTAAACCTCTGTCGTATGTAAGATTTGCATTCGACAAACCGGGTTTTACTCTATAAATATGATAATCTTCAAAAGTTAATCTTAATTCACGCTTGAAGAGTGGATCTGATATTTGAAATTGTCCAACATATAAATCTAAATCTTGGCCAAACAAATTATTGAACATGATGAATGCATCTTCAAGACCGGCTACATCTCCTCTTTCGCTCAAAAAGAAGTAAAAGTAATAAGAAATATTATTTGTTAATGCACCGCCTGATAATAATTTTATAAGATATGGAGCAGAAAAATCAAATCGTTCTGATTCTTGATTGTTATAAGTTACATAGCCTTCCAATCTTATAGCTAATGGAATTTCTCTTAATAAAGATAATTGGTCATCTCCAGTATCGATAAAATATCTTGGAGCATCTTTATCACCAAGAACAAATCCGTTGCCTGCAAATTCATCTCCATAATCTTTTAATTTCGGAAAAGGAGAGTGACATGTTTGGCAGCTCATATTATATTTTCGCGCAAATGAAGGAATTGCATATAAATTTTGAGAGCAGAATATTATTACTAAATAAATAGTAATAAGAGAAAAAAATAATTTTTTCATAAAGTCACCTTTATTATTGTAGAATTGTAACTTCAGTTGAATGTTCATTTACTTTTATAATTTGAGATTCACTTTCGGGAACGCCAAGAAAATCGGCAACTGGTTTAACAAGTAATTGATAATTTAGTGTTGCTGTAACTTTTAATTTCCCTGGTGCTATGTTATTAGGAACTTTGAAAGTGAAGGTTTCAATTTTTGTTTCGCGAGGACCA
>JARYLX010000162.1 GCA_029907415.1 Melioribacter sp. | reverse complement strand
AATTGGCAAAGTATGAAGTGAATAAAATGCTAACACAAGACAAATTACACCAACAATACCGGGAAGTATAGAGCCGGGATTACTAAGTTCAAAAATCAATCCATAAATTCCTATCATTAGAAGAATGTATGCTATGTTTGGGTCGCTAATAATATCAAGAATTTTTTGGATTATTGTCATTTCAATAAATTCAAGTTTGGCATTTTTTGTATTAATTGTTTTAGTGCCTGTAGATGTTTCAACTTTTTTTCCATCTAACTGAACAATTAAGCTGTCAAGATTTTTTGATATTAAATCAACAACATTTTCTTTAAGTGCTTCTGTTTCTGATAATGAAAGGCTTTGACGAACAGCTTTTTCTGCCCAATCAATATTTCTATGTCGTTTCTCTGCAATGCTTCTGATAAATGCAGCAGCATCATTTGTTGCTTTTTCCATCATTACATCTGTGCTGTCTTTTTTATTTTGAGTTCCTCCTTCGCTCATCATTACAGGATGTGCTGCGCCGATGTTAGTGCCAGGTGCCATTGCAGCAATGTGGGAGGCAAGCGTGATAAATACTCCAGCCGAAGCAGCCTGTGCCCCAGAAGGATAAACATAAACCACAACAGGAATTTCAGAAGATAAAAAATCGCTGACAATTATACGAGTTGATTTTAGTAACCCGCCGGGAGTATTAAGTTGTATTATTAAGCATTCTGCTTTTTCTTGTTTTGCTTTCTCGAGTGAATTGTGAATATAACTTGCAGCTACAGGATTGATAGTTCCATCAATCTTGATAACAAATATTTTCGATTGGGTTGTAGATGTAGAAAAATTTGTTAAGAAAAATAATGTAAGTAATAAAACCTTCATGTTTTTTCCCTCGGCTTATCCTAAAATTCAATTCATAAAATCACGCATAAAAATCAAAGTATCAACATAAACCAGTTAAAAAGTAATTAATTCTTAATCAACAAGCAATGAAAGTAGTAAGGAATAAGAGATGAACTGAATTTCAAAAAAGAGGGAATAATTAAAGAACAGATAGATTATGATTTTCTGATAATAAAAAGGAGAATAAATTTTCATAATTTAGAGGTAACAAAAATCCTTTCACAATAAAAAGGTAAATAATATGGCGAATGCAAAATTTAATGTACCATTTCCGCCAAACGAACCAGTAAAAAGTTACGCACCGGGAACATCGGAGCGAACAGCATTGAAAAACCAGCTCAATGCAATGGTTCGTCAAACAATTGAAATCCCATTAATTATTGGCGGCAAAGAAATAAGAACGGGCGACATGGATAATTGTGTCTGTCCGCACGACCACAAAACTGTGCTTGCTAAGTATCACAAAGCTGGTGAAAAAGAAATTAAAATGGCAATTGATTCTGCAATGGAAGCTCAGAAAATCTGGTCAAGAATGGAATGGCATGATAGAATTGCCGTTTTTCTTAAAGCAGCTGATTTAATAAGTCTAACTGGTTGGAGATACATTTTGAATTCTGCAACAATGCTTGGTCAGAGTAAAAATGTTTTTCAAGCAGAAATTGATTCTGCAGCTGAGTTATCTGACTTCTTCAGGTTCAATGCATATTATGCTATGAAAATATATGAAGAGCAGCCGCTTCACTCTCCAGTTGGAATGTGGAATCGAATGGAATATAGACCACTCGAAGGTTTTATCTTTGCAGTTGCGCCATTCAACTTTACTTCAATCTGCGGGAATCTACCTACATCACCTGCGATTATGGGCAATGTTGCTCTTCTCAAACCAGCATCGAGTGCTGTTTATTCGGCTTATTGGATTATGAAATTACTTGAAGCTGCTGGTTTGCCAGAAGGAGTTATCAATTTTATCCCTGGTTCTGGTGCAAGATTAGGGAATATTGTAATGGATTCAGAACACTTTGGTGGAATTCATTTTACTGGAAGCACTGCAACTTTCCAATCAATGTGGAAAACAGTAGCTAATAATTTGCCAAAATATAAATCTTATCCAAGAATTGTTGGAGAAACAGGCGGGAAAGATTTTGTATTTGCTCATTCAAGCGCGGATATTGAAGCACTTGGAGCTGCATTAATTCGTGGCGCATTTGAGTATCAGGGACAAAAATGTTCTGCTGCTTCTCGTGCTTATATTCCCAAATCAATCTGGAATAAATTAAAAGACTATTTAATAAGTGAACTTAATACGATTAAAATAGGTGATGTTCTTGATTTCACAAACTTTATGAATGCGGTTATTGATAAAAATGCATTTGCCACAATTACAGGCTATATTGAGTTTGCAAGAAAATCCAACGAAGCAGAAATAATTTATGGTGGAAAATATAATGATTCAGTTGGATACTTTATTGAACCAACAATTATATTAACAACCAATCCTAAATTTAAAACTATGGAAGAAGAAATTTTTGGACCTGTTCTAACAATATTTGTTTATGATGATGATAAATATGAAGAGACACTTCATCTTTGTGATGAAACATCTCCATATTCATTAACAGGAGCAATTTTTGCTCAGGACAGAAAAGCAATTGAATTGGCAGATAAAATATTAACAAATGCAGCAGGTAATTTTTATATTAATGATAAACCCACCGGTGCAGTGGTTGGTCAACAACCTTTTGGTGGTGCGCGTGCGAGTGGAACTAATGATAAAGCAGGAAGTTATCTCAATCTTTTAAGATGGGTTTCGGCAAGAACAATTAAAGAAAATTTTGTGCCTCCAAAAGATTACCGCTATCCATTTATGTCTGAAAAATAAATTTATTTGAAAAACATTTATGTATGATGTTTTTATGAAAATGTTTCGTAAAATATAAGATTAATTATGGCAAGATTTAAGCTTTATATTGAATATGAAGGAACTCGTTATAGTGGATGGCAAAAGCAGAAAAATGCAAGAACCGTTCAGGGGAAATTAATAGAAGCAGCTCAAAAAATATTTAATGATGATAATATTGATATTCAGGGCTCCGGCAGAACAGATGCCGGAGTCCATGCTTTATGCCAGATAGCACATCTTGATGTTAAAACTGTTTTAGCCCCTGAAGTAATAAAAATGAAATTGAATGATGAACTTCCAGCTGATATAAATATTCTTGAAGTTGAAAAAGTTAGCTCAAAATTTCATGCAAGACATGATGCAAAATCAAGAAGTTATATTTATCAAATATCAAGAAGAAGAACAGCTTTTGGTAAACCTTTTGTATGGTGGATTAAAGATAAACTTGATATTAAAAAAATGGAAAAAGCTTCAACACTTTTTATTGGCTTGCATGATTTTGTATCATTTGCAGAAAAAGATAATGAAGAAAAATCTACAAAAGTATTAATCGAAAATGTTCAACTAAGAGAAGTAGATAATTTAATATTGATTAGAATTACAGGCTCACATTTTTTATGGAAGCAAGTTAGAAGAATGATTGGTGTACTCGTTGAGATTGGCAGAGGAAAACTTTCTGAAGATGATTTAAAGTTTTTTCTAAAAAATAAATCTGATAAACCCGCAAAGTATACAGCACCACCTTCGGGATTATTTCTTGAAAAAGTTTTATATAAAGATGACAAACTTGAAGATGAATTAATTCCTGTCATAAGAATTAATTAATAGAAACTCAGTATAGAATTCTAAAATGCCTGCAGGATTTTTTTAAATTAAGCTGTTTGATTTTTTCTTAAATGTAACTATGAAACTTGAACCAAATCCTTTCTTGCTTCTAACATTAATTTCTGCGTTGTTCAAGTCACAATGTTTTTTCACAATTGCCAATCCAAGACCTGTCCCCTCAAACATTCTTGAGTATGAATTATCCTCCTGTGAAAAAGTAGAAAAGAGGTATGGAATAAATTCTTTGTCGATGCCAATTCCAGTATCCTTAATTTCAATTGTAGGTTCTTCTTTTGAATTATTGTAAAATAAAACTTCAACTCGGCCTTCAGATGTATATTTTATAGCATTCTCAATTAACTGGGAAAAAATTTGCTTGCAGGAATGTTTATCAGCTAATATTAAAGGATTTTCACAATTTGAAACGAATAAAAAGTCCAGACCTTTTTTATTTGCAATTGGTTGATATTTTTCAATCATATCTTTAAGAATATCGTTGTACAAGTTTAGAACCTCAGGTTTACTATCGTAGGTATCAGCAGTAAGCTGGGCAATTTCAAGTATCAAATCAATTGTTCGCTGAATTCTTAAACTTTCGTTTTCAATTATATGAGTGCTTTCTATTAATTCCTCATTTTTTGATTTGTCTAAATCGTTTTTAAGCATTTGAGACAGGTTGACAATTATATTAATTGGTGTTCTAATTTCATGAGAAATTGTAGCAAGAAATTCTGCTTTCAGATTTTCAAGTTTTTTATTTTTGATTTCAGTTTCGATAAGTAATTCTTCTGCTTTTTTCTTTTCTGTAATATTTTGAACGATTCCCTCATAATAGATAATATTTCCATTGCTGTCTTTAACTGCTTTTGTTTGTTCTCTGACATGTATTACCGTTCCATCTTTTCTAAGCCAGTCTGATTCAAAATCTTTAATAACTCCTTTGACATTTAATATACTTTTAAGCCAGTTTCGTTTTTCTTTGTTTATAATTATGGTTTCATCAAAATTGACTATTTGTAATTCAGGAAAATTATTATAACCCAACATTTTGATTAGTGTGGCATTAGCAGATTTTATCTTGCCGTCAGGAAAAATTTGATAAGTACCAATTGAGGCGTCGTTATATATTTCTAATATTAAATTTTTTGTTTCTTCAATTTTTTCACATGCCAATTTTATATCAGTTACATCTCTGTTGCTAATATATCTGCCGATGTATTTATTCTTGTCGTCATATACAGCCTGGCAGGCATGAGCAATCCAGCGTTCTTCCCCATTTTTTGTTATTATTTTGAATTCTTCTGTGCAAAATATTTTTCCCCGAATAACTTCTCTTGTGTGTAATATAAATCTATCTCGGTCTTCTGGGGCAATAATTTTTATTAATAGACTTTGTTCTTCAATAAATTCTTCTGGTGAATAACCAGTTATATATCTGCATGAAGGAGATATATATGAAATTTTGTTGTGAGGATTTAGCCAGTATATCCAATCTATAGAAAACTCAGCAATAATTTTATAGAGCTGTTCTTTTGGAACATGTCGATGGGGGAAGATTTTTTTATCGTAAATAGTGCCATCGGTATTTAATAACGGAATTTCTTTCTTGTTTTTTTGCATAGGAATACTTTCATATTTATTGCCCTAAATTCTTTGCACCTCAAAAGAGAGTTAATATAAAAGATTGAAATAAATTCTCTCATTTAACGGCTGGGATTTTTAATTATCAAGTGGAATTGGAAACCGTTAGGTCTTTGTACCTACGGTTATTGACTCCAATTCCACTTTCACAGAGGGTGCATGCGAAACTTAATTTTAAAGAGTGAACAAGATAAAGAATTGTAGACAAACGATTAAATAATGAGATAAGCGATTTTAAGAAAGTAGAGATTTTATTTTCTTGCAATATCTTTGACTAACCTGAAATGGCACGTTCAGATTTTTTAGAAAAATATTGAGTCTGTTACTGCTTGCCTTTTCAACTTTTACTATATAATCAAGATTAATTATTGTTTGTCTGTGTATCCTTAAAAATTTATTCGAAGGCAACTTTTCCTGCCAGTAAAGCATTGGTTTTCTTAAGAGGAATTTTTTATTTCCAGAAAGAATCAGATGAGTGTAATCTTTAATACTTTTAATTGCTATAATATTACTTACTGCGTAAAATCCAGGGTTCTTTTTGTCATTAATAAAAATGTAATCATTGTAATTAAGCTTCTTTTTGTCATCTTCTTCTTTTTGAACAGTTTTAAAATCAGAAATTCCTATTCTTTCTCTTTTCTTTAACTGAGTATTAATTGATTTTATAAGTTCTTCATATGTAAATGGTTTTGTAATGTAATCATCAGCACCAAGTTCCATCCCTTTTCTGATTTCATCTCTATGTGATTTTGCTGTAAGAAAAATGAAAATAGGAAATTTAATATTATCAATTTTTTTTATTTCGCTCAGGATTTTGTAACCACTTAAATCTGATAACATTATATCGCATAAAATTATATCCGGCTTTTCATGTTGAAAGAGTCTTAGTGCTGTATTTCCATTGTAAGCTACAACGGGTTTATAACCTCTTTCTTTAAGCAGCAAATAAATATTATCTGCAAGGTCATGATTGTCTTCTATGATAAGTACTTTCTTCATTTATAGGAATTAATACATTTACTTCTGTTCCCTTATTAAGTGAACTGGTAATTTTAATTTTTCCTTTATGTAATTTTACCAGTTTATAAACTATTGCAAGCCCAAGTCCAAAACCCGGGATGTTTTCAACATTTTTCCCTCTGTAAAATGGCTTAAATAAATTTTTGATTTCTTTTTCATCAACACCTATGCCCTCGTCTCTAATAGAAAAGTTTAAAAAGTTACCAGTCTTTTTAACACTTAATAAAATTTGTCCACCTTCAGGTGAAAATTTAATAGAATTTAAAAACAAATTCACTAAAATTTGTTTTAAAATAAATTCATCTCCGTTGAATTGCTTAATTGTATCGTCTATGTGAACATTAATTAGATGTTTTTCTTTTGCTTCAATAATTATTTCTTCGATTACATCATTAACAAATTTTCTAATGTCAATTTTTTGGATGTTGGGTTTAATAGTTTCATTTTTATAAAGCTCGGTGATGTTATCAATTACATTTCTTAAATAAAGAATTGAATTCTTGATTTTATTTAATACCTGTAATTGTCTTGCTGTATTTTTTTTCTTTATGTATAACTCTAATAAATCAACAGAACTCAAAATAGTCGATAAAGGTGTGCGAAGTTGATGAGAAGTAATACTCAAAAAT
>JARYLX010000161.1 GCA_029907415.1 Melioribacter sp. | reverse complement strand
TTGATACTAATTTTCCTATTACCAATCCAAGTTTCATAATTACATTTTACCCAAAAATTCTGCGTATGCTTCACCTTTTATAAAAGCTGCATTGGCATCATCCGTATCAAGATGAATTTGTAAGCGCCAGTTATCATTTATTCTAATTAAAACATTTTCAAAAATTGTACTTTTAATTCCTTGAATTCTTACTTTGCATAAATCACCATCTTTAACTCCTAAAATCATTGCTTCTTTACTATTCATATGAATATGACGATTTGCAATGATAGCACATCTTTCAATGTATATTGAAGATTTTGGTCCGACAAGTGTTAAGGGGGCAGCATTCTCAAGCGAGCCCGAATTAACAATTGGTGGTTCAATACCTAAATATATAGAGTCAGTAAGCGAGACTTCAACCTGGTCATATTTTCTTAAAGGTCCGAGTATTCTTACATTTTCAATGCATCTAAGTTTTGAGCCAACAATAGTCAATGTATGTTTCGAAGCAAATTCTCCTGGCTGATATAAAGGCCTCAGTGATTCAAATTTTGTTTCTTCTCCAAATAATTTATGAAAAGTTTTTTCTGTTAGATGGACATGTCGATTTGAAACCCCCACAGGAATTTTAGGCAGCTCTCTCTTAACAAAATTCTTATACTTATTCTCAATTGATTTAGCAATTTCATCAGCTAAAAGAGAAATCAAATAATTTTCGTCAATATTTACATTACAATCACAAAATTGATTTTTTTCAGACAAGATTTACCTCATCTCGCTAATAATTATTTCTTTAATTAATAGGAATTCATTTAATATAAAGATGCCGAAAACCTTATCGAAAACCTTTAAGCAAAGTTAAATTTTATTTTTTGTTTTGTCAAGTAATCTTAATAGCAGTCTTCAAAAAATTTAATGGTGGGGGAATATTATTTTAAATCATTTGAATAACTTATTTCTAATACTAATCTATTTTAAAAGTCTAATTAATTGCCAATTCTTTTTCATAGTCAAAGAAATAAAATTTATTCTTATCTAAATAAATATGTACTTTTTCCCCTTTTCTATAAATTTCATTTGAATAAACTTTCCCGATAAATTGATTTTCATCAACTTTAAAGTATATGAAAATCTCATTCCCCATTGGTTCAACTAAATCGAGAATACTTACAAATTCATGTCTATTTTCATGTTTCTGTAAACTTATATTTTCAGGTCGTATACCTAAATAAATTTTTTTATCAATATATTTCCCAAGTTTTAATTTTTGTTCACCTGTCAAATTTATCATTAGTGAACCATTTAAGCTTCTAAATTGTAAATCTTCTCCCTGTATTATAATGCCTTCTATAAAATTCATGGATGGACTTCCAATAAATCCAGCAACAAATTTGTTAACAGGATTCTTATATAAATTCATAGGAGTATCAATTTGCTGGATTTCACCATCTTTAAGAACAATAATTCTATCGCCCATTGTCATTGCTTCTACTTGATCATGAGTTACATAAATCATTGTTGCTTTTAACTGCTGATGTAATTTTGTAATTTCTGCTCTCATCTGAACTCTCATCTTTGCATCGAGATTGCTTAGAGGCTCATCGAACAAAAATACTTTTGGGTTTCGAACAATCGCTCTGCCAACTGCAACCCGTTGTTTTTGTCCACCCGAAAGCTGTTTGGGTTTTTTATCAAGTAATTCTTCAATACCTAAAATTTTTGCTGCGATAATTACTCTTGTCTTAATTTCTTCTTTCGGATATTTTCTTAATTTTAATCCAAAAGCCATATTTTCAAATACAGTCATATGAGGATACAATGCATAATTCTGAAATACCATTGCAATATCTCTTTGTGCTGGCAATACATCATTCATCAATTTATTATCAATAAAAAGTTCTCCTTCTGATATATCTTCAAGTCCTGCTATCATTCTCAAAATTGTAGATTTACCACATCCTGTAGGACCAACAAGCACAACAAATTCATTATCATTTACAGTGAAGCTAACATTTTTAACTGCTTTATTATCAGAATCATAAATTTTTGAAACGTTTACTAATTTTACTTCTGCCATAATAATCCTCTTTTATTTCATTAAAATTAGTTTTTTGATTTTCATATTTTGGTTCGTCCTTAAAATACAAAAGTAAATTCCAGATGGGACAACATTTCCATAATTATTTTTACCATCCCATTTTATTTCAAAAATACCTGGTGATTGCGTTTCGTCAAATAGCAGTTTTATTTCCTTACCAAGTATATCATAAATTTTTAATTGAACTCTCGTTAGTTCTAATATTTGATAAATTATAACTGTATTTGAATTAAACGGATTCGGGAAATTGTAAAGAAATATTTCATTAGAATTAATTAAAGAACTATACTCCTTTACTGAACTTGGTATATCATTTAACTTATAAATCTCATCGGGCATAAGAGCATAATCATAAATTCTTACATCATCAATAATTCCTTTGAAGTTATAATTAGAGTTTGCAGGAAGCATTTGAGCAATGGTTAAATCAATATCTGATAATTGCAATTTGCCTGTCCACGAAGCAAATGAATTTAGCTCGCCATTAATCCACAACTCTGCATCTTTCCCATTATAATTTACTATACAATGAATAAATTTATTTAGAACAAGTTGACTTTCACTATCAAGGTCTAAAATGCCATTACCCGTTTTGTCAGTTTTAATAGTCCATCTTAATTTTTTATTTGCAATAGAAACTTTATAACGCTTATCATAACTGCCATGAGAAATTATGTAAGATTCTTTTTCACTTAGTTCATCTAATTTAATCCAGAAGCTAATTGTTATTGCATTTTGAAAATTCAATGAAGGAGAATTTTTTATCAATATATAATCATTAATTCCATCAAATTGTAATGCTGAGTTTGACTTCCCAAAACGGTCATTCACAAAAATTGCTCCATAAATTATTCCGTTATTGCCATTTCCGCTTTCATCGTTTCCATTTCCATTAAAGGGCAAATACATTATTAATTTTCCAAAAGTACTTTCACTAAAATTTCTTACCATAATTTTCAAACTATCTCTGGCTATCCCCCCTTTTCCATCTCTTACTGTGCATATAACGTAATAATCTCCTTCAATATCTGGGGCTGTCCACATAGCAGAATCTGATGTTTGATTTATATAACCAAATTTTGAATTCCAATTAAAACTCAGACTGTCATTATCAATATCTTCAGCATAACAAATTAATTTTGCTTTTTCTCCTAAATTAATTTTTCTTGGAATTGCTTTGATGTACTTAATATCTGGTGAATGATTAATATTACTTACAATATCTATTGATAATGAAGCTGAATCTTTCTCTCCAAATGTATCTTCCACTATTACTTTGATAATGGCTGTTGTAGATTTATTTGGAGCAACGAAATCAACATAAGAACCCCCGCCTAATATACTGCCTTCACTTACTTGCCAATAATATTTAAGTTGATCATTATCTTTATCAACAGCAGTGCAATAAATTTTTGTTGATCTATTTTGTATCAATTTTTCTGAAACAGCGGCAAGACTTTTTATTCTTGGCTGATGATTACTAACTTGTTGATTAACATTATAATCTACAACTACTCCATCTATTAATAATTTGTTCATTTTATATTCTATTTTACCATTCGAAGGGGTTAGAACAATTATTATTGCAGAATTTGCTGGAATTAAAACATCAAAATCATTCGAAATATTTTTTGCAAGAAATGAATTATTAATTGTTTCATAAATATCAAAAATTCCATCTGGTAAATTTATTCTTACTGATTTTGATTCTTCATAAGGATTAAATAAAAGAAAAGTTGGATAAGAATTTTTCTGGAAGAAATCTGTTTTGTTCAAATTGAGTTTTAAAATTTTGGAAACATTAGTAGTATCTACAATTGAAGCAAGATAACCGACAGAAGATGAACTGTAGAGAGATAAATTTGTCTTTGCCCAGCCGCCTTTAATTGCATCACCAGTAGCTTCTGGCCAATTAGAATTTGATTTTAATAATGCTTCATAAGCAATATATGAATTAGGATCATATTTATGAGCCCAGTCTTCACTATCTTGCCGAATGTCATCTAAATATTTACTGTAAAATAATCTTAATGAATTAGCTGCATTCAGAACCCATTTACCAATTGCACGAGCAAATCTTTCATCATATCTTGCAACAGGAACTAAAGCACCAATTTGTTGAAATGTGTTCATTGAGAATGCGTATTGTCTATCAAAGTCTTCACCAATCAAACCATTAATATCATAAATACCCCATTTGCCTAATAATACATTCCATTTTCTAAGATTAGTAAAACTAAAACACCAGTTGAACATTTTTTCAATGTCATAATCAGTTCCAATTTCTGCGTTCATCCTAACAGCTGTATAAACACCATAAGGAAGTTGAATTTCATAAGCTGGATTTATTGTTAACGAATTCAAAAATTCTAAACACCATTCTGCACCAATTAAATATTTCTTATCTCTAGTTGTTACATAAGCATTATAAAGAATATAAGCAATTGCACCAGCTGCTTCGGGTTCTTCAACTCCAATTTTATAAGATTTTTTATTTATAAAGTCCCAACCACGATAATTGAAGTTGGGATATTGCCAGGGAGTTGTACTTCCGCCACTTAATTTTGCTACTTCAAGAAATCTATCAGCAATAATTCTAAATTGATAATCATAATCTTCAACATCTGTATATAATGAATATAATTGATAGAAAAAAACATTCGGCATTGTTTCATACCACCAGTCATCATAAGTATCATTATGAGGAGAATTTTTATAGACATTCATTTCAGGTCTTTTGTTAAAATATTCTCTGCTCATCTTAACCCAATCAAAGCCATTCTGATTTCTTTTATCAATCCCAATGAGTGTTGCACTTATAATTGATGGAAGAACATTTATTGCTTCGCTGTTATTTGGGCTATTAGTGCCCACATAAGAATGCAAACCAAAGCTAATTTCATCAGGATAATTAATTGAACTGTTAAATAAAAATATTAATGGCAGATATTCACCATTAGCATTCAAATTATAAATTAATGAATCATAACCACGAGCAACGGCTTTCCAATCTCTCATTTCATAAGGTGAAGGAATATTTGGCATTTTTTCAATTCGTTCAATTTCGATTTGTTGTGAGTAACAGTTGAAAAACAAAATTAAATTAATGATGAAAAGTTTTTTAATTCTTAAAAACATTTTTAATCACATAGAAATTGATTAAGGCAATAAATTTCAATATCGTCTTCTATTAACTCTGTATTTTTTTGAGCCTTTATTAATACTTTTTCATCAGGCAATAAAATAAATCCTCTATCAGAAAATATTGCTTTAGAAGAAATTAAATCGACAAAGATTGAAAGCTTATTTGAAGTAACTTCTAAAAATTTTTCTTCATCTTTTGGAATTAACTTTAATTTAATTTCTGGCTTCGGAAGTTTTATATGTTTCCACTCTTGAAATGCATATACATCTCTAAAAATTTGAATTCCATTTTCATCATAAATTGTTAAAATAATTATTGAAGAAGAACCAAAATTATTTTTAATCGTAATTAAATTACTGATTGAATTGCTTTTGATTATTATTGATTTATTTTTTTCATAAAGAATTTCACTGCTGCTCGATTCAACAATAAATAATTTTAATATCCCCATGAAATTCTTTTCTTTCTGATTTAACCCTAAGATAAATATTCCTTTTTCATTTACATCAATTTTAGTGACAACATCTGCAAAAATTTTTTTTACAAAATAGTAAGACAACTTCGGTTTAAGTTCACTATCAATTAAAGACCAGCTTACAACAGGCCAGGTATCATTGATTTGCCAGATTATGCTTCCATTTGTTCCTGGTTGATTGAAACGCCAGTGTTCAAGACAAGTTTTAAGCGCCAAGCCTTGATTAAGTTGTGTTAAATAAATGAATTCATCCCACTTAGTACTTAACGGAAGATGAGCACTCAAAAATTTTATTAATCTTTCCGTTCCTTCGATTTGTTTATTATGAAACTCAAATATTTTACTATTGATTTTTCTTTCTTCAACAGGAATTACTTTTTCAAGAGTTGATTTATTAGCTGGTCCTTGAAATCCAAATTCTGTAACAAACAAACTGTTATCATTTTTTACTTCAGAATAATCAATCCATCTGCTCCATATATCCCATTGATGGCGATTGCCGCTGTATTGTGAATTCGGGTCTTCATCAAAACCAAATGGCGACGATTCCCAATATGGTCTTAATGGATCAACTTCTTTCAGAATAGATGGAATTATTTTACTAAATATTTTATAGCCAGGCATTTTTTTATAACTCTTCTTCTGTTCCTGATACCAAATCCATTCATTCTCATTATTACCGCACCATATTGCTATTGATGGATGATATTGTAATCTGTTTACATTATAAGAAACTTCTTTTTTAACATTTTGAATAAATTCTGAATGTTCGGGATATGAACCGCATGCAAACATAAAATCCTGCCAGATTAATAATCCAAGCTCGTCACATATTTCATAGAAAATATCATTTTCATAAATTCCGCCGCCCCATACACGAACGAAGTTCATATTTGCGTCTTTAGCATAAGTAAGTAACTTACGATATTTATCTTCTGTTACTCTCGTCAAAAATGCATCAGCAGGAATCCAGTTTGCTCCCTTTGCAAAAATTTTTTTACCATTAACAATAAATCCAAATGAATTCTTATTTTTTTCTTTTAATTGCAATTCAATTTTTCTAATGCCTACTTTTTTATTTAATGAATCCAAAACATTTTTATTTTTATTGAGCAGTTTAATTTCCAAATCATACAAATTTTGTTTGCCATAACCATTAGGCATCCACAATTCGCAATTTTCAATTTTGAATTTAATCTTATTTTTGCCTTTAATTACTTC
>JARYLX010000160.1 GCA_029907415.1 Melioribacter sp. | reverse complement strand
ATGGGATAAAAGAAAATGAAATTTTAACAAAGTCACTTATACATGATTATATAACTGATGAAGAAGTATGGGCTTGTACAACATGTGGAGCTTGCATGAATGAATGTCCTGTTACAATCGAACACATCGATACAATTGTTGATTTAAGGAGAAATCTTGTTCTAATGGAATCTAATTTCCCATCTGAATTAAATGCTGTTTTTAAAAATATAGAAACGAATTTCACGCCATGGGCTTTTAATGCACAGGATAGAGCAAACTGGGCAGAAGGAATGAATATCAAAACAATGGCAGAAGATTCAAATTGTGAAATATTATTCTGGGTTGGATGTGCTGGTTCTTTTGATTCACGGTATCAAAAAGTGACGAAATCAATTGCAAAATTGATGCAAAATGCGAATATTGAATTTAGAATTCTGGGCGTTGAAGAAAAATGTACGGGAGATGTTGCTCGAAAATTAGGAAATGAATATCTAGCTCAAATGTTAATTCAAGAAAATGTTGAAACTCTGAACAGGTATAATGTTAAAAAAATTGTAACAGGTTGTCCGCACTGTTTTAATATGTTGAAAAATGAATATCCTCATTTCGGTGGAAATTATGAAGTTATTCATCATTCTGATTTTATTTTGGATTTATTGAAAGAGGGAAAATTAAAATTGAAAAATGAATCTCTAAAACAGAAAATTACTTATCATGATTCATGTTATCTTGGGCGATATAACAATATTTATGATTCACCTAGAGAATCTCTGAAAATGATAAATGGCATAAATTTAGTTGAAATGGAACGAAATAGAGATCGAGGTTTTTGCTGTGGAGCTGGCGGTGGAAGAATGTTTCTCGAAGAAAATGAGGGTGAAAGAATTAATGAAAATCGAACAAAGGAAGCACTTAAAACAAATGCAAATATTATTGCCTCAGCTTGTCCTTTCTGTATGACTATGCTTTCTGACGGATTAAAATCTTTTAATAAATCAGATGAAATTACCGTTAAAGATATTTCCGAAATAATTCTTGAAAACTTATTAATTAATTAAAAATTATGGAGGTATACATGCAAAAGTATCAAAATTTAGTAGAGTTCGTTAAAAGTTTAGAAACAGATGTAATTAAATTTTATGAAAAGGGCCAGGCAGCTGCAGGCACTCGTCTAAGAAAAGGATTGAGCGAGCTGAAAAAAATGGCTCAAGAAATTAGAAATGAAATTCAAGAAGTAAAGGCACAGCGTAAAGCTACAAAAAGTGAATAATATATTTTTTAGGGGCTGGATTATTTTATCCAGCCTCTTTTTCAAATCATTCCTTATAAAATTTTTTTCTATTGCAGCATTAATTTTTTCTTACTCATTTCTATTTGGGGTATGTTTTAATAACTCTGTAAGTATTTTATCCCAAGATTCAATCTCAGTAATTAAATTAACATTTGTTGGCGATTTAATGTGTCATCTTCCCCAGGTCATTTCTTCTCAAATAAATAAAGACAGTTTCGATTTCAAACCATCATTTAAATACATTAAAAAATTTCTTGAAAATTCTGACATTACATTTGGAAATTTAGAAACTGTTATAGGTGAAGAAAAAGATAGTTATAAAGGTTATCCGCTTTTTAATTCTCCTCCAGAATTTGTAGAGGCATTGAAATACGCAAAATTTGACATTTTGTATACTTCTAATAATCACTCTTTTGATCAAGGGTTTTCAGGAATTATTAGAACAATCAAAGTGTTGAAAGCAAATCAAATTGATTATCTGGGGACTTACTTATCACAAAGTGATTATGATTCATTAAGAATTATAAATAAAAAAAATTTTAAAATAGGTTTATTAGCTTATACTTATGGTTTGAATATCAATCTGAATAAATACAATAAATATGCTGTTAAAATTATCGATACTACTTTGATTAAAAAAGAGATTAAAAAATTAAAAGAAAAGTCTGTTGATATAATTTTGGTTTACTTTCATTTCGGAGATGAGTATAAAAGGAAGCCATCTTTATATCAAAAAGAAATTGTAAAGAAAACAATTGAGTATGGGGCAGATATAATTGTTGCAAGTCACCCGCATGTTGTTCAACCAATAATGGTTCGTAATTCAAGTAACAATAAAATTGGCAAAACATTAGTTGCATATTCTTTGGGAAATTTTATTTCGAATCAAAGATGGAGATATTCTGATGCGGGAGTAATTTTAAATATTCGTATGAGTAAAAATGGCAGTGTGGTTTCGTTTGATAGTATCTCAATAATTCCTACATGGGTTTATAAAGGTTTGGTTGATGGCAAAAATCAATTTTATATAATTCCATCTGATACAAATAAAATAAATGAATTTTATTTTCTTAACAATCATGATAAGAAGTTAATCAAAAGAAGTTACTACGATACAATGGAAATGTTTTTAAAACAGAATAATAAATAATAAGCTAATTTCATATCTTTACGGGTCAATATTTAAACAAATATGAAAAATAAAGCATCTCTTTCGGTAATATTTTTTACAATATTCATAGATTTAATGGGCTTTGGAATATTAATTCCCATTTTGCCAACATTCGCAAGTAAAGAATTAGGAGTGCAAGATTATGGCATTGGTATAATCGTAGCAATTTTTTCTTTGATGCAATTTTTATTTAATCCATTACTAGGGAAATTATCTGATGTTATTGGAAGAAAACCAATAATTGCAGCAACATTATTATTAACATCAATTTCTTATGTGATATTTAGTTTTGCTAATTCATTTGTAATTTTATTTTTGTCAAGAGCATTGGCTGGACTTGGAGGCAGTAATATTGCTGTAGCTCAAGCATATATAGCTGATATAACTCCACCAGAAGAAAGACTTAAAGGAATGGGAATTATTGGGGTTGCATTTGGATTGGGATTTGTGTTCGGACCTTTAATTGGGGCATTTATTGCAAAGTTCGGTTATGCTGTTGCTGGATTAAGTAGCGCAGTTTTTTCTTTTACTGCATTTTTATTTGCATTGTTAATTTTACCTGAATCTAAGCAGTTGAAATCTGAAAGAATGAATCTTCATTTTAAATTATTTGATGTGAAGTATATTCAAGATGTTTTAAGAAAGCCTGTTGTGGGTTTGCTGATTTTTATTTTTTTTATAATAATTTTTTCAATTGCAAATTTATATGGAACATTTGCATTACTTGGTTACAAGTTTTATCACTTTACTGATCAACAAAATGGTATTCTTTTTGGAATAATGGGTGTAATCGGAGCTATCGTACAAGGTGTATTAATTAAGTTTACAAATAAAATTTCTGAAAGAGTACTTTTAATTTTGGGTTTAATTTTGATGATGATTGGTTTAGCAGGAATTCCATACGGAGGGAATTTTTTTGGTGTTATAGTAGTAATTACAATTTTGTCAATAGGGACAGGCATATTGCAGCCACTAATACTTAGTATGATCTCGAAATTTTCAAAGCAAGAAGAACAGGGTTCTATACTTGGCTTGAATCAATCATTTTCTGCTTTTGCAAGAGTTCTTGGTCCACTGTGGGGTGGATTTTCTTACGATTATTTAGGTTATAAAGCGCCATTTATTACTGGTGCTATTTTTACATTTTTTATATTAATCATTGTAATTAATTTTTGGAAAAATATTATTTAGAAATATGAATATTGGGAATCTTAAAATAGATAATGCCTTACTTTTAGCACCAATGGAAGATGTTACAGATATTGCATTTAGAAAATTGTGTAAAGAATTTGGGGCGGATATTGTTTATACTGAATTTGTCAATTCAGATGGATTAATACGTTCAAACAAAAAAACATTTAAGAAACTTGAAATAACTGATGAAGAAAGACCTGTCGGAATCCAGATTTATGGCGGTAACTTAGGACCTATGGTAGAATCAGCCAAAATAGCAGAAAAGAAAAATCCGGATATCATTGATATTAATGCAGGTTGCTGGGTAAAGAAAATTGCTAATCGTGGTGCGGGTGCTGGTTTATTACGAGACCCTGATTATATGCAGAAAATGGTTGAAGCAATTGTGAAGTCTGTTAAAATTCCTGTAACCGTTAAAACAAGAATTGGTTGGGATGAAAACTCTATAAATATAATTGAAATAGCAAAAAGAGTTGAAGATGCAGGTGCATCTGCATTAACTATACACTGTAGAACAAGAAGTCAAGGACATAATGGTGAAGCCGATTGGTCATGGATTCAAAAAGTTAAAGAAGTAGTTAAGATTCCTGTTTTTCTTAATGGTGGTGTAATGACAGCATATGATGTAAAAAAAGCTTTTGAAACTACAAATGCAGATGGAGTAATGATTGCTCGAGGAGCCATTGAAAGACCTTGGATTTTTAGAGAAGCAAAAGAACTTTTAACATATGGAGAAATAAAATTAATTGATTCTCCTGAATTCAGATTTCAAACAGCTCTTCGTCATTTAAGATATTCACTTGAAATTAAAGAACCGAGAACTGCAATAATTCCATTTAGAAAATTCTGGTCTGGTTACTTAAAAGGGTTAAGGAATTCATCAAAAGTAAAACAGGAATTAATGAAATTGACTGAGTATGCTCCCATTGAAGATTTATTAATGAACTATCTTGAGGAATTAAAAAAAGAAGAAAAATTTATTTACTAAAAAAAGAGCAGCGATATGGATTTGAAAAATTATATTCGAACTGTCCCGGATTTCCCTAAAAAAGGGATTATGTTTCGAGATATTACCACTTTACTTAAGGATGGCAACGCATTTAGATATGCTGTAGATGAATTATATAACTTATGTAAAAATAAAGAGATAGCAAAAGTAGTTGGAATTGAATCTCGAGGATTTATTTTGGGAGCTGCAATTGCAAATAAACTAAGAGTAGGTTTTATTCCAGTTAGAAAACCTGGAAAACTTCCAGCTGAAAAATTATCAGAAACCTATTCTTTAGAGTATGGTATTGACTCGGTTGAAATTCATAAAGATGCTATTCAAGATGGTGATTTGGTTTTAATGCATGATGATTTGCTTGCTACGGGTGGAACTATGGAAGCAGCCTGCAAATTGGTAGAAAAATTGGGAGCAAAAGTTGTCCAAATTTCATTTTTAATCGAACTCAATTTTCTTAAAGGGCGTGATAGGTTAAAAAAGTATGAAGTTCACTCCTTAATTCAATATGATTCAGAATAAAAGTTCATTAACATCTAAGTGATTAATTTATTTAAAGATTTGAAAAATTTTTTGGTGCAATTATAATTACAAATTCTCCTTTTATTATTTTTTTATCAAAGTCTTTTAAAATTTCTTCAGGAGTTCCACGCCAGATTTCTTCGAACTTTTTTGTTAACTCTCTAGCTACAACTATTGGTCTATCTGGCATAAAATATTTTAATTCTTCTATAAGTTTTTTAATTCTATACATTGATTCATAAATAACAATAGTTCTTTCTTCTTCAGCAAGTTCTTGCAATTTTTTTTGTCTTCCTTTTTTCTGAGGTAAAAAACCTTCGAAGACAAATGAGCTTGAAGGTAAACCACTTATACTTAAAGCAGTGGTAATCGCACTTGGACCGGGAACCGGTACAATTGTTATTTTATTCTTTACTGCTTCATTTAATAATTTTGAACCAGGATCAGAAATTAGTGGCGTACCAGCATCAGAAACTAATGCACATGTAAATCCCGATTTTATCTCTTGTAAAATTTTTTCTATCTGGTGTTCTTCGTTGTTTGCATTAACAACTACAAATTTTTTTTGAATGCTGTAATGGTCAAAGAGAATTTTTGTAACTCTTGTATCCTCGCAAATTACAAAATCAACTTCTCTTAATATTTTCAATGCACGCAATGTAATATCTTCTAAATTCCCAATCGGCGTAGCTACTACATAAATTCTGCCATATTTGTTTTTATCGTCGTAGTTTCTCATATCATAATTATTATTGGTAATATTATTAATTACAATTTTATTTGAAGAAAATATTTCTATCCTAATAGAAAAATTATTTGTTAACAAAAAGTAATAATTATTATCGTTTAATAATACAGGAATTTTTAACAAGAATAATTTTTTCTCCCCAAAATTTTATCCTAAGTTATTTCTATAAAATCAAATCTTGAATACTCAAAAAATTATCTTCATCAAAAAATTAAACAAACATTAATATCATTACGATAATAAGCCAGAAGCAATAAACAATTTTGATAAAGTTAATATTGTGAGGTAAACATGAAAAAAATATTGATGATGGGTGCATTGATAATATTTCTTGTTACTTCGTGCGTGACGGAAAAGATTATTGAACCAACAGTATCAAATGATTACAGTGGACAATATCAATCAATTCCTTATTCTGCTGATAATGCTGACCCAATTGTAATTTTATTGCTTTCACATGAAGGTAATAAAGTTTACGGAACAGGCAGCTGGAATGCAATAACTTTCAATTTTGAAGGCACTGTAATTAATAAGCATACTATTTTAACATTTACGCTAAAAGATACAAACTTTGGCAATATTAATGGTGATATTGATGCATGGTTTGGTGATGATAATAGTCTTGCCGGTGGTTATAAACTATGGAATTCTTTTCAGTTATTTAATGGTGCAATAAGATTTAAGTTGGTTCAAAAACTTGAAAAGAAGCACGACCAGGGAACAGGATACTAATCAAATCAAAAAATAAAAGGCTCTTTTACAGAGCCTTTTATATACTTCTAAGAGTTCTTCTTATTATTTCAATTCCTTTATCAACTTCTTCTTTTGTTATAATTAATGGTGGTCTGAATCTCACGGTTGATACACCGCAACCAAGCATTAGCATTTTGTTCTCAAATAATTTTGTAAGAAATCTTTTTCTAATTTCTGGGGTTGGCATATCGAAAGCACACATTAAACCAAGACCACGAGCTTGACTTACAAGATGTGGAAAATCTTTTTGAACCTCCAATAATTTTTCTAAAAGATATTTACCAAC
>JARYLX010000015.1 GCA_029907415.1 Melioribacter sp. | reverse complement strand
GCTCCTCGAATAATAATTTCAAATGCAATGTTAGTACCTGCATGGGCAACATGGGACGAATTCCGTCGTCTCGATGCTCTTGGGTTAACGATGTACGGACAAATGACAGCCGGCAGCTGGATTTATATTGGCACTCAAGGAATTCTTCAAGGCACTTACGAAACATTTGCTGAATGTGCACGTCAGCATTTTAATGGAACTTTAAGCGGAAGATTTTTACTTACTGCCGGTTTAGGCGGTATGGGCGGTGCTCAACCTTTGGCTGCAACAATGAACGGAGCTGCATTCTTAGGAGTTGAAGTTGATCGTTCTCGCATTCAAAAACGAATTGATACAGGTTATCTTGATATTATGACTGAAGATTTAGATGAGGCTCTAAAATTAGTTCTCGGGGCAAAAGAAAAAAAACAACCACTTTCGGTTGGATTACTTGGAAATGCAGGTGAAGTATTGCCAAAAATCTTAGAGAAAAATATTATACCAGATATTGTTACAGACCAAACTTCTGCTCACGATACATTAAACGGATATGTTCCTATGGGAATGACTTTCGAAGAAGCACTTGAACTTAGAAAAACAAATCCTAAAAAATATATTGAACTTGCAAAGAAGACTATAGTTGAACATGTAAAAGCAATTCTCGAATTTCAAGCACGCGGAGCAGTAGCTTTTGACTATGGGAATAATATCCGAGGAGAAGCGAAAGAAAATGGTGTTGAAAATGCATTTGATATCCCTGGATTTGTAGTGGAATACATTCGTCCACTTTTTTGTGATGGCAAAGGTCCTTTCAGATGGGCAGCATTAAGCGGTGAGCCAAATGATATTTATGAAACAGACAAAGCAGTTATTGAAACTTTTCCAGAAAATAAATCACTTGTAAGATGGATTGAGCTTGCTCAAAAGAAAGTTCATTTCCAGGGATTGCCAGCTCGTATTTGCTGGCTTGGATATGGTGAACGAGCTAAGATGGGAAAAATTTTTAATCGCCTTGTTGCAGAAGGAAAAGTAAAAGCTCCAATTGTGATCGGAAGAGACCATCTCGATTGCGGTTCAGTTGCATCTCCAAATCGAGAAACAGAAGGAATGATTGATGGAAGTGATGCAATTGCAGATTGGCCTATTCTAAATGCACTTTTAAATGCAATCGGAGGTGCAAGCTGGGTATCGGTTCATCATGGCGGTGGAGTAGGGATTGGTAAATCAATTCATGCTGGAATGGTTATAGTTGCAGATGGGACTAAAGAAGCTGAAGCTCGGCTCGAAAGAGTATTAAATTATGATCCAGCTATGGGAATAGTTCGTCATGCAGATGCAGGTTACCAAAAAGCAATTGATAATGCAAAAAAATTTGGCATTAAAATTCCAATGATAAAATAAATTAGAGGTAAAAATGAAAGTATTAATAGCTGACAAATTCCCTGAAATTTATATCCAACAATTAAAAGATGCAGGTTTAGAAATAATTTACAATCCTAAATTAGGCGAAAAAGATTTGCCAGAAGTTGCAAAAGATGTTGATTGCTTGGTTGTCCGCTCTACAATTGTAAATGCTGAGACAATTGAAAAATCTGAAAAACTCAATTTAATTATTCGCGCTGGTGCAGGTGTAAATAATATCGACATTCAAGCAGCAAATAAAAAAGGAATTGCAGTTTCAAATTGTCCAGGTAAAAATGCAATTGCAGTAGCTGAACTTGCAATTGGTTTAATTATTTCTCTTGACAGAAGAATTCCACACAATGTTCTTGATTTTAAGCAAGGTAAATGGAACAAAGGTGAATATTCCAATGCTCAAGGAATTTTTGGTAAAACATTAGCAATAATAGGTTATGGAAATATTGGTAAAGAAGTTGCGAAAAGAGCCAAAGCATTTGGAATGAATATTTATGCAAAAGACATTATTAAAATTGAAGACGAGGGTGTTAAACAATTTTCAGAATTTGAAGAAGTTCTTCCAATTGCTGATGTTATTTCTGTTCATTTACCAGCAACTCCAGAAACAAAAAATTTATTTAATGAAAAATTATTCGGATTGATGAAAAACGGAGCAATTTTTATTAATACTTCACGTGCTGATGTTGTTGATGAAGAAGCACTTATAAAAGCCGTAAAAGAAAAAAACTTACGTGTTGGTCTTGATGTATTTAAAGGTGAACCAGAAGAAAAAACTGGTGCAGTTTCTTCTAAGCTTCAAGAATTAGATAATGTTTATGTAACACATCATATTGGGGCTTCGACCGAACAAGCACAAAATGCAGTGGCAGAAGAAACTGTTAGAATAATATTAAGTTACATAAAAGACGGCACAGTTATAAATTGTGTAAGTAGAATTGGAAATTAAGTATAACAATGCTATTTTCTTCCAGTCATTCTGAGGAGTCCCGCCGAAAGGCGACAACGAAGAATCTAATTTCAAGTTTTCATCTTGTTAAGATTCTTCATTTCGCTTCGCACCATTCAGAATGACTGTGTTTTTCTTTCTTATGTCTTTCTCATGAGTTCGCAAAAAGGCTGTCGACTAAGAATCTAAAAACCAATTCTACATTTTTAAGAGATTCTCCCTCGCCTTTGGCAAGTCAGAATGACAATTCAACTTCTCCATTGTCATTCTGAGTGCGCCATTTTTGGCAGACGAAGAATCTAATACTTATTAATTCCTACTTCGTTTTTCTACTCTGGTAATCTTCACAACAAAATCATTTCGTCAGCATCATTTTTTTAACAATAAAATTCTTCCCTGCTTGAAGCGTGTAAAAATATACTCCACTTGAAAGATGATACTCATCAGCTGAAAATTCTACTTTATAAGTTCCTGCATCTTTGTATTCATTTATTAAAGTTGCTACTTCTCTGCCTAATATGTCATATACTTTTAATTTAGTAAAAGAATCAGAAGGTAATTGATAGGTTATTGTAGTAGATGCATTAAAAGGATTAGGATAATTTTGAAAGAGAATAAATGAACGGAGGGATTCAAATTCAATCGAAGTTAAATTTTCGATAACATCTTTTAAAATCCAGTTATCAGGGTCGAGTTCTACTTTTATCGGTTCACCATCAACTTCGAGCTGCCACTGTTGAGTTTGTGAATTGTTGAACAAATTAAATGTGTATGTATTTGCAAATGTTGTTACTCTTATTTGAATTGGCATTGTAAAAAATTGCGGCTTCGTATTTTGTTTTTGAGTAATAGTAAGATTTAAAATAAATTTATTGTTGTCTGATTCAATATAATCCCAATTATAAAAGTATTGAGGGTAACCTTCGCCGTAAATCCACTCATCAAAAAAATATTTTAAATCAAATCCCGAAACTCTTTCAGCAATTTTCTGAAAATCTTCTGTCGTAGCAACAGAATACGCTAAATTAGGTTCAGATAAATATTCTTGTAAAGTTTGGAAAAATTTTTCATCACCAAGAATTCCTCTCAGCATATGAAGTACAGCAGCCCCCTTATTGTAAGACCGATTATGATTAAAAATTTCTGAAACACTGTTAATATTCTGAACATAAATTGAACCAATAGCTTTTTTAGCAGAACTCATCATTGAATTGATTCTATCCATAAAAATTTCTTTGCCATATTTATCTTCATAATAAATATTTGTTGCATATGTAGCAAAACCTTCGTTGAGCCATATATGATGCCAGTCTTTGCAAGTAACTTTATCACCAAACCATTGATGAGCTAATTCATGAGCAATTATATCTTCAACAAAAGCACCTAATGATGTGCAAGTTTGATGTTCCATTCCGCCACCAAATCCAAATTCAGCATGTCCATATTTTTCTCTTAAAAATGGATACTGCCCAAATTTTTCAGAAAAGATGCGAAGCATATCATTTGTTAAGTCTAATTTGCTTTTATAGTTCAATAAATTTTGCGGATAAATATAATGGTCTACTGGCAGAAATTTTCCACTTTCATATTCATAAGGAGTTTCATATTTGTAATAATTTGTCATTGCTAAAGAAATCAAATAATTAGCTATCGGGTAGCTGTTTTTCCATTTGTATGTTTTAGTTCCATCATGATTATTTACAATCTCGATAAGTTTGCCATTAGAAACAGAAACAAAGAATGAATCAGCTGTAATCCACACCTCAGAGGAATCTGCTTTATCAGCCGGGGTATCTTTGCATGGAAACCAATCTTTAGCTCCATAAGGCTGGCTCAATGTCCAGATAACGGGTTGTTCGTAAGGAGTTTTATCGAAAACAAAACTTCCTCCTATTCCTCCACTTATATCTGGAATTCCTTCATAGGATATTTCAATATCAATTTCTTCATTTAAAGAATAGTTTTTATCTAAATAGATTATTAATTGATTAAAGGAGGTCAACAAATAATTCAAATTATTTCCTTTGCTGACGACCCGGTTAATTTTAAAATTAGAATAAAAATCCAGATAAAAGCTGCTTAAATTTTCTTTTAATGATTTTGCTTTTACTGTAACTATTCCTTGAATATTCTTTGTGTTGTAGTCGATAGATAAATTTAATTTGTAATAAGTGACATCAATAGTAGTATCGCTGTAATAATTAGTTTTTAATAACGAAAGAGTTTTTTCATAATATTTTATTTTTGATTTAGCACAGTATTCTGCATCAACCTGTGCAATGGAATTTGTGAATAAAAATAAAAGAAAGATCGGGATGAATCTTAAAATTTTTCTGGGCATAAGTGTTTTAGATATCACTTTTTATTTGTTTGATGCAGCAATATAAAATGTATAAACAGAAATGCAAAAGTAAATTTCAGGATGATGTTTTAATCATTTATTTTGGCAATTCACATAGCTGTGTTAAAACTCCATGTGTAGATTTTGGATGTAAAAATGCATATCTATAACCTTCAGGACTTAATTTAGGTTCGGTATCAATTAATTGAACTCCTTTTGATGCAGCTTCCTTTAGTGCACCAACTAAATCTTTAACAGCAAACGATATATGATGAATACCTTCGCCCTTGTTTTCTATAAATCTTCCGATTGGTCCAAAAGGTTCTGTCGATTCAATCAGATAAATTTTAGTTTGGCCAATTGTGAAGTAAGCAGTTCTTGTCTTCTGCGTTCTTGATTCATCAATTGAATCGCATTTTAAGCCAAGTACACTTTCATAATATTTAATTTTTTCATCTAAATGTTTAACTGCTATTGCTATATGCTCAATATGTGTAATTTCCATGATATTGATTCCTTTTTTGTTAAATTAAAATTACGAATAGTAACACATTAACAAAAGGGAAAATTCAAAAAATTTTTATTTAGTGATAAAAATAACACTGATGACCTTTCAAATATTCGGAACAAGGCCATCAGTGTTATATAGTCTAAAATTAATTACTAAAAATTACTTGCCAAGGCAATAAACTACCCCAGCAAAGATTCCTAAAAAGTCAGCTCCGTCTGTATGATAAAATACTTCAGCAAAAGCATTTAATTGAGGAGATAATTTATAATCTACTCCACCTAAAACTCTGAAACCTATATTTGTTTCCGATTCACTTTCAGAACCAGAACCAATGTAAGGTATATTATATTCGAAGGATGTTCTGCCAATAACAAATCCAATCCCAGCCCCAGCATAAGGCTTTAAAGAAGAACTTTCTAATGGGAAGTAATATTTTCCTAATGCTGCAATAGTAATTTCAGTAAAAGTAAAATCTGCTTTACCATATGGACTTAAATCACCATAAGTTTTTGACCAAAAGTCTACAACCGCATCTAAATGAATGTTTGAAGTAATTGTACCAAGATTTGCAGCTGCACCAAATCCAATTGTATTTTCTATTGGGTCTTCAGGGGCAACATAACCAAGTTTCACTCCAACACCTTTCAATCCAATATCAGTTTGTGCAGTTACACCAAAATTGAATAAGAAAATAAATACCAAAATAGTTTTGATTATACGACTCATAGCTTACTCCTGTAATTAATTTGTGATTTAGTTTATTTATTAATCTATCATTTATTGATAGAGTTTTAATTATTGTTTAACGAAAACAATTGGACTAAAGAAGTAAGCACTTTCATAAATTCCATTTATGTTAATTTCCCAATCGAATGAGATAGTTACAGGCGATATCCCCTTTGTTCCTAAATTTGTAGTAGTTAGTTTAATATAATTATTGCCATTTTTTTTAACTTCAAGATAAAGATTTTCAATGTCATAAGCTTTATCATAAATCCATTCAATGTAATTTGCAGGCTGCTCAGCAGGGGATTTCAAATTAAATGTAACAGCATTAGGTGAACCATCATCAAAAATTAACTGACCCTCGTACCAGTAACCAATATTTAGAGTATGTTCTTTTGTTAAAACCAATTTAATTTTTTTACCTGCAAAAGCTGATTCAACTCCACCTTGAAGATAACGGTTCATAGTTGCTGTCCATGTGCCGAGTAACCACCCCTTAGGCCGCGGCATAGTAACTGTAAGTTCTTCTTCTTGATTTGATGATATTAAATCGTCTTTTTTATCACAGCTGCTAATTAAAAAACAAAGTAAAATCAAAATGAAAAAAAACAAGTGTTTCTTCATTTGCATTACCCCCTGCTTTTATTAACATTACTTTAAAAGAATCATTTGTTTTGATTCATTATAATTTTCTGTTTCAATTCTGTAATAATAAACACCACTCGATAGATTGTACGCATTGAAACTGACTTTATATGTGCCTGCATCTTGAATCTTGTTGACAAGATTGGCAATTAGTTTTCCTAAGAAATCGTATACACTTAACTTAACATACGCTCTTTTCCCAATTGTGTATTCAATCGTTGTATTTGGGTTAAATGGATTAGGATAATTTTGTTTGAGAGAGTATGAATTGGTGATATATTTTTCTTTAACAAGAGCTGTTGGATTTACAGAACGATATACATAACCATTTTTTGCTCCAGCATAAATATATCCTTTAGAATCAACTGCAAGAGAATAAACTGGAATGTCTGTCAAACCTGATTTAAGTTGAGTCCACTTATTGCCATCATCCGTAGAAATATAAACGCCACTTAAAGATGTCCAGAAATCTCCGCCATCTGCTGCAGCAAATAAATTACCACTCGAATTAATTGCAAACGAACGAGTAACTGTAGCCATAAGATTCAAATCGAAAACACGGTTCCAGGTATCACCATTATCAGTTGAATAGTAAATGCCTTCAGCGGTTCCTGCAAAAATTTTATTGCTACGACTGATAATAAAAGAATATATTTTAGCTCCAGTCCAGCCAATTTTTGTCCATGTAACTCCATTATCCTTCGAACGATAAATACTATGTCCATCAGTACCAATGAAAATATCTCCATTAGAATTAAAGATTATTGATGTTATAGTTGCACTTTGTAAATTAATATTAATTGGGTTCCAGTTATCGCCATTGTCGGTTGAATAATATAATCCTCCCATAATAGTTCCAACATAAATGTGACCACTCGAATTGAATGCAAAGGAACAAATCCATGTCCAGGCAATATTCTTATTTACAGTAGTCCAAGTTGTACCATTATCAGTTGAACGATAAATTCCAGCATTATCAGTTCCTACAAAAATGCTTCCATTTGGACTAATGACCATGCAATTTACCCATTTGTCAGATAAACTTGTCTGCAGCCAGCTATTACCGTTATCTGTTGAAAGAAACACTCCTTTCCCATAAGTTCCAGCGAATATATATCCATTCGAATTAACTATGAGCGAGCTTATTGGTTCAGAAGCAGGACCATTTGATTTCAGCCAATAATCCTGACTAAATACTTGACTCAATAAGCTGAAAAATAAAGCAAGTGATAAAATATTTTTTTTCATTTTGCACCTTTATCTAATAAGTAACATCTTTTTCACAACATTATATTTTTCAGTTTTTAACTGATAGAAATAAATTCCGCTTGCTACATTGTATCCAAGATTGTTCGTTCCATTCCATTCAACATTATGATATCCAGCTTCTAATTCACCTTTAAATAAATTTCTAATTAATCTTCCCCTTACATCATAAATGTTTAGTTCAACATTACATTTTTCTGCAAGAGAAAATTTTATTTGAGTTGCTGGATTAAATGGATTGGGATAATTTTGATAAAGTTTATACTCGTATGAGTGTGTTTCTTCAGTTAAAGATGTAATTATTGCCCTGAAATCAAAATTTATTTTTGTATAGTTACCTGCAAAATCATAAACAATAATTTCTACATAATTTGTAGCATTATTTTGAATGTCATCCTTTGTTGCTTTATAAAATATTTTTGAAGTTGATGGATCATACATTAATTCTTTTTCTTTACCGTTAATCAATATTTTCGAATTTGCTATATCTAAACCAGAGCCAAATTTATTTTCTTTAACAACTGCATAAATTTCAGGATATACATCAACTATAGAATTTTGTTTTGGTCCATAATCAATTACTTGAGGTGCTTCTTTATCTGATATACTTGTTAATTCAATTCCTAATGCAAATTCTCCCAGTTTATTTGTGCTTACAATTACAGTATCACTTTTAAGTTCACCTCCAAGATAAACCCAGTTGAGAAGTTTTTTATCATAATAATATATTTTAATATTTGATGAATCTTCCATACTCAAATTAAATTTCTGTAATTGTTCAGGATGAATAATCATCTTAATAGTATAAGGTGATTTCATTGTATCCTGCAATACTGTTTCTCCGCTTTTCTTAAATGCAATACTCATTATATTACTAATTAAAACGAGATTGCTTTCATATAATTCATATTTATTCTTTGTTGAAAAATGATAAACTGTGGCAGATCTATTCATCCTAATTACTTTAGGTGATTGAAAAGGTTCTGCTTGATAAAAAGAAGGAAGATATGAACCGATAGTTGTAATTATCATTTCCCCTGTATCGACTGCAGTGCCTACGACAGTCCCAATTACATCTCCAACATCAGAAGCAACATCAATAATAAACTCCTGACCGGCTACAATAATTTTTTCAACTGTATTGATTATGTTTAGAAATGATTGTTTAACTAAGGGAATGACACCTGAGAACAAATCATAAAGAATTGAAGAAAAGCTGTCGCTTTCCATTTCGTCTGAATATTCATTTGTATAGATTAAATAATTTTCTCCGTTTGAATAAGCTTTAGAAAATTTTCTCGGGAAAGTGATTTCATCATAATATTTTCCATTAATTCCAAATGATAATCCTACACCAACACCAAGAGCTGCATCAAGGTCAATGCCAAGATTAAGAGCATATCCATTCCCTCTGATTTCTGAGGTTGTAATATCAATTGGAATGGTCGGATTATAAGAATTCCTAATAGCTTTTGTAACCTCAGAAAGAATATCAGAACCAAAAGGGACACTCGTATTTTTAGTAAACAATCCTAAAATCTTACTGCCTGTTTGTAATAAACTTGGATAAAGCTCTTTTGGGACATCGAATGTAGTGCTGTAATATTTATTTCTTGAAGCATTAAAAAGATTTAAGCCTCCTCCTCCTTTGAGCGCAAGACTCAATCCATTAAAATTCAGAGATGGATTAATTTTTGTTTCAACTGTTACTTCGGCTCCTATTCCTGCATCAAAAAAGCTGAAGTTTCCTCCACTTAAATCAAAATTGTCTTGAGATTTCAAACCGAAATCAAGAGCAGAAAAATTAAAATTAAATGCCTGACTAAGTTCAACAGAACCAGCAGAATTATCGGTAATTGATGGATGAGACCGATTGAAATTATTTAATTTGAGTCCTACTGCAATTCCCACAGATGGATTTAAAGCATTTAACTCGATGCCCTGTATTTTTGATTGCAAACCTACCCCAATTGAACCCTCTATTCCTAAACCGAAGTAAGTTTTTATTAAGGCATCATTAAATATCGGGAAGACTCCTGCTGTAGCATTTAATGTTTCAATTAATGCTGAAAGAATCGCACCAACACCTGGAGAAAGTCCAATTCCTGCAAAAGACATTGTTTCCAATAAGAAACCAGCTTGAGCCATTTTAATTTCTTCGGTGCTTAAGTTCAATTGAGTAAATCCAAATTTTTGTCCAAAGAAAGTTTTTACAGTAGATGAAGTAGTAGATACTGTAGCAGAGCCTACTGCTATATTTGCTTCGGGAACTTTTACTTCGGCAGTAAGACTTGCTTCCAATCTTCTATCGAGGGAAATATTTTTATCTTGATTTAATTGAATTTCCAATCCACCTCCAGCTTCCCCTTTAACTGATAACTTAGCAGCAGAAGCAGAGACACCGGCACCAATTGAACCTGCAGATCCACTAACACCTGCACTTCCACTTGCAAAAACTGTCCATGTTCTTTGAAAAGGTGACGGAATTCTTTTTATTCTAAGTTCATATTGTGATGAGTTGAATGAATAGAATGTGTCGCTTACAGTAATTCCATTGCCTAAAGTAAAAGTCATAACAGAATCTACAAACAAATATCCTGGCAAATCCAGTCGAAAAACTCCTCTCTTCAAAAACATTCCTTCAACATTAATATTTCTGTTAGAAGAAATTAAAAGTGCTTTTACTTTTGAATTAGAAAATACTTGATTGCCATTTGAAGTTAATTTGAAATAACAATAGCCTGCTCCATTTTTAGGAACTTGAATATTTTTTATAGAAGGACCAGGCAGAAGAGTATCAATTTGAGCATTAATATTTAATGCAACAATTGAAATTTTATGAGGCAAATCAATTGTTCCATGATAAGAACTTAATCCAAAATCGTCTGTTGCTTTAATGTAATATTCAATATCATTATTACCAACAAATTGCTGAGGAATTGTTGCTGAATAAGAATTGGGTGGACTAAAATTCATTTGTAAAGTTTGATATGTAATTTGTCCTAATTTTCTGTAATAAAGTTTAGCTTCAGAAACATTATTTGTACTGTCTGTAATTATTGCAGTAATATTTATTGCCGTATTCTTTGATGATGCTTCAACAATATTGTGTTGAATTTTGGGTGCAACATTTGGAAGTATTGCTAATTGATATGGATTTTGTGCGGGATTAGTCTTTGGCTCAGAAACTGTAACATTGCCATCAGTTGCTGTAATGTAATAATCAATTCCGGGAGATTTAACCACCGGCGAAGGGATAATTGCATAGTATTTATCTTCACCATATTTAATCATTTGAACACTGCTGTAATAGTTCTGATTAGTTTTTTTATAAAAAAGTTTGACAGAAACAACAAATGGTTCTATTTCATCTGTAATCACTGCACTAATTTTGAATGATGTTCCTTCTGTCCATGCTTTTCTATGAAGAGCTAATGATGAATCTGTAAGTTGTATTTTTGGCATAGATGCAGGATTGTAATAAATTGTATCTGAACTTATGTGAGTGTTAAAATTAACAGTGACTACAATTTCTCTTTTTTCATTTTTTGCAAT
Organism: Melioribacter sp.; assembly: GCA_029907415.1. Lineage (GTDB taxonomy): Bacteria > Bacteroidota > Ignavibacteria > Ignavibacteriales > Melioribacteraceae > Rosettibacter > Rosettibacter primus. Next base: position 8,988 of record JARYLX010000015.1, on the reverse strand, counting down.
AGGGTCAGAAGATTTGTATTGAACAAGATAGTTGCTCGAGATATTGTTTGAAATATAATTTAATATCTGGCTGAAGTCTGAATGGATATCAAATATACTACCATTTGTAACATTAGTAATAGGAATAAATTTTGAATAAAGATTTAAGTTAGTTAAAACAAAAAGAGTAATATTATTTTCAAGACAGGAGTTAACAGCTTCATCAATAGTAGCACCACCTTGATTGGGGTCTTCATCTGTAATAATTATCAAAATTTTTTGTGAACCTGGTCTAAATGAAAATGACGAAGCTGATTGTTTGATTGCAAAATATCCGGGTTCTTTTCCACCCTCGGTTTTATTTAATGTCCACAAATTATTTTTAAAGTATTCAGGGTCACTTACAAGTATTCCATTATTTTCAATTATAGGATTACCAGAATTTGCTGAAGCACCATATCTGCACAATCCAAGTGCATAATCAACGCTAGAAGCAGCAAGATTATTTACAAAGTTTATAACATTATTTGAAACCGCTGATTGCTCATCGCCCATACTTCCGCTGTTATCCATAATGAAAATAATATCAGCTAATCTTGCATTACCTGATTGTCCGGGCTGAATAATATTAAAATTTTCTGTTTGAAGTATTCCATCTTCATAAACTTGAAAGTTTGGCAGTGATAATGTACTAATGGCATTATAGAAAGTATCTACAGATACATTCAATTGTAAATTCGGAAAGTTTTGAATATCCAGATTTATAATCTTTGCTGAAAGTGGTGCAGCATAACCTTCACCGCTTAATTCAACTTCATAGATTTGATTAGAATTGTAATAAATTTTCAATTTACCTTTATCAATTCCTCGTGTTGAAGGTTTGTAAGTAACGAGCAGTTCCTTAGATTTATTAGGTGAAAGATAAAATAGAGATGCTAATTCTTTTGAAGTTCTTATTGAGAAATCAGGAGTTAAATTTATTGTTTCATCATATGAAAGAATTAATTGATTTGCCCCTAAAATATAAGTGAAATGATTATTTGTAATTTTTATTGAGTCAATTGTAACACTTTGCAATGACCTGTTTGTAATAATTAAAGGAATTGTTTTGCTGTCTTTCAAATCAACAAGACCAAAGGATAAAGTTTCGGGTGTAGTAGTAATTTTTGATAATACTTTTCCTTTCAAAGGAATAGATATAGGTGAATTGTCTTGTATGTTATTATAAATCAGTAAGTTGCCTTGTACATTAGTTGCAGATTGCGGATTGAATTTTAATTTGACTGAAATAGTCTCAGCTTTTGTAACCCATTTGTTTTTAGGTGGTGAGGTGCTGAAAGTAAATAAGTTATTATCTGTTTCAATTTTGTTTATAAATAAATCAATTGAACCCGTGCTCGTAATAATCTTCACAATTTTTTCAATGTAAGAACCAAGCACTGCTTCACCAAAGTCAATTTCGCTTTCTGACAGTGAAAATGAAATGCTTCCATTATATGGTGTTGTTGAAAAAGGTTGATAATCAACTAATCCATCAATTTTTTGCCCAATTCCATTTGGATTGTTTGAATGAGTTGGTCCAGTAGGATCTCCCCAGAAATTATTTTTTGCAATCAATGTTGTTGAACTGTAATTTTTTATTGCATAAGTGTTATTATAAAAATCATTATTTAGAATGATTGGATTGGCATTATTTCTTGTAACAATTGCATAGTTTGATTTTGTAAATCTGCAATTTTTTATTTCCGGTGATGAGTTATCAATGTTTTGATAAACATTATTAAAAAGACAATTACTAAACTGTGCAGCAGAATTATAACTTATTTGAATTTGTGCATCACTGCTTGATAGTCCAACAAAATCTACATTATCAGCAATAAGATTGCCTTTAGAACTAGTACTGTAGCCAATTGTAATTCCAGAACTGGTTGGGAAATAAATTTTTGTGTTTGGTTCGATTGTAAGTGTAGCATTATCTCTAATTAATAGTGAATTAATGTAATAAGGTGAATTTTCGCTTTTAATGATTACATTTTTATTAATAGTGCCTTGATAACAAATTCCTGGATAAGAAACATTTGTATCATATATTAAATCTTTTACAGTTATTATGGCTCCATCTTCAAGAATTATCGGATAATTAACAGCTTTAAATATACAGCTGAATACTGATGCATTTGTATTTTCAATCAGCAAATATGAATTATCGAAAGCGCAATTTGATAAATTACCTGTGCCACATTGATTCTTAAAATAAATTTTAGAATCACTCGAAATAGTGCCTTTAAAATAAACATTACTTGCATTGAGAGTCCCTTTTGAAGAAGAAGATGAACCCACTGTAATTGGAGTTGATGATGTGAAATAAATTTCATTACCTGATTCGATTTGTAAAGTTGAATTATTTTTAATTGTTAAGTAATCAATGAAATAAGGAATGTTATAATTTTTTAGATTATAATCTGCATTAATTTCTCCATGAAATAAAATTCCATAATTATTATTGTTTGATAATAAATGTAGATTAGAAGGAGTTACTTTTCCTCCATTTTTTAATTCGATTGGAAAAACACAATTGCCAAAATTTGTGTTATTGATTAAAACATCACAATTCTCGATTTGGAGATAGGTATTATCGAAAGTACAATTATCAAATGTTCCGCTTGCTGAAGCATCTTTGAAGTAAATTTTTGCATCACTTGACTGCGTTCCTTTAAAAATAACACCATTAGCAATCAATGCCCCTTTTGAAGATTGACTGTAACCAACAGTTATATAAGATGATGTAGTAAATCTAACTTCAACGCCATTTTCAATTGTAAGTGTTGCACCATCACGAATAGTTATTGAACCTGTAACATTGTAAGGGCTGTTGCTGATTGTCCAGTTAGTGTTTGTATTAATTGTGCCCTGTACATTGGTTTGAGAGAAACTTAGAGTAACAACCAAGAAATAAAAGAAAACAAAATACCTAAGATTTGTTTTCATTTATTATAATTCAATTGTTGCCTCTCAAACCGGAAAGGAAAAATCTTTGAATCTTCAGAGACAGGAAAATTTATTCATTAAATATTTTTCTATGATAAAGTATTTTGTTTTCAGAATATTTAGTTGTCTATTATAAAATTAATAAGAAGAAATAATATTGCAAATGAAAAATTTTTTAATGTTGTTGAAATCACAAAAAATGGCGAGAATTGATTAAAAGAAAATTTGTAATAATTACTTGACAAAGCGAGTGATAAACTATATTTTTTGACACAAAATTTGTGAATTTATTTATTGTATTCCGCGTTAGCTCAATGGTAGAGCATGCGGCTGTTAACCGCAGGGTTGCAGGTTCGAGTCCTGCACGCGGAGCGAAGGGACTTGTGGTTAATCTCCAAGTCCCTTTTTTTATGAACTTGAGCAGTAGAAAATTGTTTTTTGGTAAAACAATTCAGGTGCTCTGTTCGCAATTAATTTATTTATTAACATTTTTAGGAGCATCTTTAAGATGGCAGAAAAAGTAAGAGGAACCGTTAAGTGGTTCAACAGTTCTAAAGGTTACGGATTTATTTCACGCAAAGATGGAGATGACGTTTTTGTTCATTTCCAGGCAATCGTTGGCGAAGGCTACCGCAGTCTTCAAGAAGGTCAACAGGTTGAATTCACTATTGCTCAAGGACAAAAAGGTCCGCAAGCTCAGGAAGTAAAAGTTATAAAATAATTCATTTGCAGAATTTAACTTAGCTTCAATTAAAGCCCAATTAAATTTTTAGTTGGGCTTTTTTAATTTGTTCTTAAAATACTTTTTCAGCTTTTCTAATTTTGGTGAGATAACAAAACTGCAGTATGGCTGATATGAATTGTTGTTGTAATAATTTTGGTGATAATCTTCAGCTTTATAAAAATTTTTGAATGGACTAATTTCTGTTACAATTGGATTTTCCCAAATTTTACTTTTATTTAATTCTTCTTTTAATTTTTCTGCAATTTTTCTTTGTTCATCATTGTGATAAAAAATAACTGAACGATATTGAGTGCCTACATCTGCACCCTGTCTGTTTAATGTTGTAGGGTCATGTGTGCTGAAAAATATTTCTAATAATTCTTTGTAAGAAATTATTGATGGGTCGAATGTAATTTGAACAACTTCTGCATGACCTGTTTTACCAGTGCAAACATCCTCATAAGAAGGATTGGGGAAATTTCCTCCTGAGTAACCGCTTTCTACTTTTATTACCCCTTTTATTCTTTGAAAAATTGCCTCACTGCACCAGAAACATCCTTCTCCCAAAGTTGCAATTTCATATTTACTGTAACTCATTTTAACTTCTGATTGAATTTTAATTTCACTATGCTTATTCATTATTAGCAGAATGATAAAGAAAAGTTTGATGTATATCATTGTGTTAAGAATTTTTATTAAAGACAAAAAATTTACCCGAATAGTTCATAAAAAATTTTTTTGATGTATTTATAAATAGAAATAATTAAATTCACATAGCTTCTATTTCTGTTCCTTTCTAAAAAGAAATACAATGGGGGTAAACATGAAAAAATTCCTTCTTGCGTTCATATTTTTGAAACATTTAATTATTTATGCACAAGTAGCTAATCATATTGTTATAGCAGAAATTTATGGAAATGGGGGCAATAGTGGAGCTATTTATAAATATGATTACGTTGTTTTGTATAATCCAACACAAAGTGATGTTAACATAACGGGCTGGTCTTTGCAATATTCACCAGCTACAAATTATAATTACAGTAATAATTTATTAACCTTAAATGGAACAATAAAATCTAATAGTTACTATCTAATTCAACTTTACAGCGGAGGAGATATAGGTAATTCATTACCGACAACTCCAAATATTACTGGCAATATCAATCTATCTGGAACTGCTGGGAAAATAGCTTTAGTAAGTAATTCTGAGGCAATAACTAATAAATCAGATGTAGATGTTGTTGATTTTGTGGGATATGGAAGTTCAGCAAATGAATATGAAGGAAGTAACTATGCAGTTTATCCAAGTTCTTCTGCTAAAAGTCTTTGTAGAAAAGATAACAATGGTAATGAAACATATGGAATCAATGGAAATGGTTGGGATTCCGATGATAATAGAAATGATTTTTTCTCCAACGCTATTCCATCACCTCTTCCGGTTGAACTAATATCATTTACTGCAATGCCATTTAGAAATAAAGTTCAATTAAACTGGTTAACAGCAACTGAAGTAAATAATTATGGATTCGAATTGCTACGATTAAATAAATCATCCCATGCAAATAATCAATGGCAAAAAGTTGATTTTATTCCGGGAAACGGAAATAGTAATTCACCTAAATTTTATTCATATGTGGATGAACCCTCAGGGGGATATGAATTTTTGTATAAACTAAAACAAATTGATTATGACGGCACATTTGAATACTCAGATGAAATTTCTGTAAAACTTGAGTTGCCAAATCAAGTTAAATTACATCAAAATTTCCCCAATCCATTTAATCCAATTACAAAAGTTAAATACTCAATTCCTGATGATGATAGTCATTCAGGTAAAAAAATCATCATTAAAGTATTTGATGTGCTTGGAAAAGAAATAAAAACCCTTGTTAATGATTTTTATTATCCTGGGAATTATGAAATTGAATTTGATGGAAGTAATTTATCGGCAGGTATTTATTATATTGTGCTTATGACGGAAAATCAAAAATATATTAATAAATGTTTATTAATAAAGTGAATCTTATTCTGGTTTATTACATCAAATAGTCAAACAAAATACTTCAGGAGGAAATATGAAGAAAAATATTGGAACAACAGACAAAATAATTAGAATAATTATAGGTCTCGCAATAATAGTCATTGGAATTTTTTCTCAAAGTTTATGGGGATTAATTGGATTAATACCAATACTTACAGCATTAACTGGTCGATGCCTATTGTATGTTCCATTTGGTATCTCGACATGTAAAACCGATCAATCAGAAAATACTAAATAAATTAAATTACCGAAATTGAATAGCTATTGATAATATTTAAGCTGTTTTAAGGATTAGAATTTAGCGAAAGCATATTGTATCCTTATATAAATTGCTTTTGAGTAAAGCTGATTAGATTGTAATATTATTTTGTATACTTTGAAGCATAGAATTTTATTTCAATTTTATTAATGCTTCATTTATTGAAGGATTATTATCGTAACTTCTTATTTGTCAATTTTTGACTTATATTATTCTAAGCAGGAATCTCACAAAATTTTTATAATAAAAGAAAAACAAGATTATTGTTCTTTTAACCCTAAAAACTCAAGTAATCTATTATGTGCATCTTCTGATAATTGCACATTGTATTTTTTGTAAAATTGAATTGTATCTTCTACCGATTTGAAGAAGTGCTGACAATTTTCACAGCTTTCGAGGTGAGCTTTAATTTCAATGCACATTGGTGAATTAAGTTCTTCACCAAGATTATCACAAATGTGCATCATTACATCTTTGCAAGTTGGTTTATTCATAAGCTAATCTTTTATTTAATTCGTTTCTCAAAAAAGCTCTTGCGCGATGAAGTCTTGACTTTACAGCTGGTATGGAAAGGTCAACAATTTTTGCTGTTTCTTCGGTAGACAATCCTTCTACATCTCTTAACATAAATACAATTCTATATTCTGGCGAAAGTTTTTGAATTGCTTCATCGAGAATTCTTTTGAGCTCATTATTTTCTGTTACATGTTCTGGAGTTACTTTCCATTCAGCTATGTGTTTTTCATCAATTAAAGCATCGTCATCATCAAGAGAGGTAAACCCATATTTGTTCTCACTACGGGCAAGCATCAAACAATGATTTGCTACTACACGATAAAGCCATGTAGATAATTTTGAGTCCCCGCTAAACTGATGTAAATTTTTTATCATGCTTAAAAAAGTTTCCTGCATTGTATGTTCTGCTCTTTCTTTATTTCGACAGATTTTAAAGGAAAAATTGTATACAGTTTGTTCGTATATTTTCACAAGTTCTGTTAAAGCTTTTCTGTCACCTTTTTGTGCTTTTTCAATTAATTCTTTTTCATTCATTGAGTATGATGCCATTATTTTAATTAAGATTCATCTATTTGGTTGATTATTCAAACTTTTCCATAAATAAATACTTGCTATTGAACAATATGGATGCCAGTTGTTCTTTTTTGCAATATTTATAATTTTATTGCTGTCAGGTAAATTTTTCAATCCGTAATTTAACATTACAGCTTTTCTAATTCCAAAATCTGAGTAAGGAAGAACATTCATTCTTCCTAATGTAAAAATTAAAAACATGTGAACAGACCAGATTCCAATACCCTTTACTTTTGTTAACTCGTTTATAATTTCTTCGTCGGTCATAGTAGAAATTCCCCGCAGTGTAATTTTGTTATTTATAATTTTTTCAGATAAATCTTTTATGTATTTTACTTTTGCGTTTGACAAGCCTAATGCACGTAAATTTTCATCGCTTGTTTGTAAAATTAATTCTGGTGTGGGTTTGTTATTGTAATTTGACATAAATTTTTTCTCAATTGCTGCGGCAGCATTCATAGAAAGCTGTTGCCCGATTATTGCTCTTAATAAAGCAAAAAAGTATTTTTTGTGTGGTTCTATTTTGCATGTGCCGTAGTTTTTTATTAATCTTGATAGAACAATATCATTCTTTGAAAGATGTTTTATGGCTTTAGTAATTTCATTATTAAGCATAATTTTATGAATAAAATGGAAAATCAATTAATAATTACATTAAGTAAAAACAAATTACTGAAAAATATTGAGATTTCTAAAATCGATTTCAGTAAGATTAAAGGAAAATTATTAACTCTAAACGAAGGACAAATAATTTACCGCGAAGGTGATGCTGTAAATGAAATTTACTTGGTAATAAATGGCGAGGTAAATGTACTTAAAAAACGATTGCTTGGCAAAAGTAAATCATATATCTATTCTGACAATTCATTTTTTGGACATGAAGAATATTTGGAACAAACATCACGAACATCAACTGCTGTTGTTTTGCGGGATACCTATTTAATTGTTTTATCGAAAGATGAAATTGATGATTTAATTAAACAGGATGAGAAAATTAAATTAAATATGCTCGAACCAGTTTCTGAGCATGAAGATATTTACGAAGATAAAGAAACGAAGCATCCAACATTTGAAGAAATTTCAGAAACAGAAAATGAACATACGGAAAAATCAGTTGAAAATTTCTTTAAGTCTATTGCAGATGTATCTTCTGAAAACAAAGTAGTAGAACCTTTGATTGATAATTCTATAAATGAAATTAAGAAAGATGAAGAAGTGTCTGATGTAGAAAAAGTATTGTTTAATGATGATGGAATTCCGAAACCAGAAGTAGATTTGTCAAAACCATCTGAAGAATTTAAAGAAGATTTTTTAGAATCAATGCTAAATGAAAATGGAATTCCAAAACCGGAGTTTGAACTGCCTGAACAAAAAGAAGAAAAAGAAATTCAATCCAGTTTTAATGATAATATTGATGATACATTTTTCCAGATTTTAAGCGGAGCAGATCAAAGTACTTCAAGTTCATTAAGTGATGAAACTTTGGAAAAAACAGAGGAAAAGATAAAAGCAGATTTCGATGAATTTTATGATTCACCTGAACATGTTGAAAATGAAGAAGAAATTATTCAAGAAGAGCAAGCTCAGAAAATTGAGCCAGCAAAAGAAGAATTGGAAATAAAAGAAAACATTACCTGGCAGGATTATGAGACTGAAGAAATATTTAAAGAAGTTGATGAAAAATTAATAAACATTAATGAAAAAAAAGAGATTAAAGAAATCAAAAAAGATATAGAGCAAGAGGAAATAAAAATGAAAATTGATCAACTTCAAATGATAATCAAAGCTGCCGAGCTTGTAAACTCAACTATTAAAATAGATGAAGTTTTGAAAAATATAGTTGAGGTTGCAACAGAATTAACAGATGCCGATAGAGGTACATTGTACCTCATAGATAAGGAGAAAAAT